>NZ_JALKVM010000018.1:0-4417 GCF_057440575.1 Johannesbaptistia floridana | reverse complement strand
CAACCAACTTTTCCCCTAGATATCTACAAGTTTGCACTAAAAATGCCCCACTTCCGGCTCTTACACACTTTTGGTGATGTGTCATAAGTTAACTGTGGAGGTCGAGCCAATTCGGAATTCGGAATTCGGAATTCGGAAAAAATTAGAGAGAAGAGATCATCTCAGCCTTAAAATTAAAATGTTGAAATCTTATGCTAGACATGGAATACGAACCAATTTCAGAACGAACATTTAATTTTTCTGTTCGTATTGTAAAACTTTGCTCTTTTTTAGAAGAAAAACCAGGTGTTTCTCGTACTATATCTCAACAACTGCTAAGAGCAGCAACAAGTGTAGGGGCCAACACAATTGAAGCCAAGTCTGGTCAAAGGAATTCGGAATTCGGAATTCGGAATTCGGAAATACCCATGCCTAAAGTCATGGGCTTGAAACAAAGAATATAGTTTTTTTCTTTCACCCCTAAAGGAGTGGGCTTGTAACCTTATTTTTTTTGGTCAATCAAGAAAAGATTTTCTGAATAAATTAGAAATAGCTCTAAAAGAAGCACGAGAAACTAAATATTGGTTAAGACTTTTAGTAGCATCAGAGATTGTTAACCGAGAGCGTTTAGGATCTTTATTGAAAGAAATAGAAGAAATCATCAAGATTTTGGTTTCTATTACTAAGAAAATCAAAGAAAATCCTGATAAACTCCCCAATTAATTGAAGAAATTGGCTATGTTTAAGATAGGATTTCATTTTTCAAAGGGGAAAAGCAATGGAAATAGAAAAAAGCTTCTTACCCAATATAGAATGGCTCAGACTCGAAAATTGTCAAATAGATTCAATGAATAGCGAAATACGGCTGAATGTGACTTCAAATCAAGCATTAGCTTATTGTCCAGTCTGCCATCAACTAAATAATCGAGTTCATAGCAAATATGAAAGAATAGTCAAAGATCTTCCTTGGGGAGAATATGAGGTCAAATGGCAGCTTGAGGTCAGAAAATTTTTCTGTACTAATCCAAAGTGTCAACGAAAAATATTTACGGAAAGATTACCAGATATAGTCAATTCTTGGGCTAGAAAAACCTGTCGCGATCGCACAACGTCAAGTTCTAATAGGATTGGCATTAGGGGGTATAGCAGGGTCTCGCCTAGCCAAAGCTCTGGGTTATACAACTTCTCGCCAAACTCTATTAAGAGAAATAGCAAAATTGCCTCTGAAAACTGATGTTAATCCTATCGTAATTGGAATTGATGATTGGGCTAGTACGAAAAGGGAGAAACTATGGTAGTATTGTGGTAGATTTAGAGACTCATCAACCAATCACTCTACTATCCAATCGTGAGTCAGAAACTGTGAGGGAATGGTTAGAAGAATATCGGTGATGTTGAGATAGTCTCCCGAGATCGTTTCTTTAGCTTACGAAAAAGGAGCCAGAAATGGAGCGCCACAAGCTATTTCTCGTAGCAGACCGATTTCATCTAATTCAAAATTTGGGTGAAACTTTGGAAAAGGTATTTATGAATCACACAAAGGATTTACAAGCAGTAGAAGAATCTCTGAGCTGCTCACTTATTTGTGAGGACGAGTCTGTCGCACGCCCGAATATCACCTCCAATTTCCCCAACAGAAGCATTGGCTAAAGCTGAAACATTGACGCCAGAGAAGATTAGAGATTTATAACAAAATTATCGAATTAAGAAATCTTGGTATGTCTGGAAAAGCTATTGCTGCTAAGCTAGGTATTAGTAAAACTACAGTATTTAGATATTTGGCAACTTCTGAATTTCCCGAGCGTAAAGGTCGTAGTGACAAAGGCCGTAGTCTTATTGATGAATATAAAGACTATTTTCTCAAACGTTGGAATGAAGGGTGTTATGAAGCAAAACAATTATTTTTTGAACTTCAAGAACTAGGTTATCAGGGTAGCTATGCTACAGTTGCTCGCTATGCAAGGGCGTCTCCGAAAAGCGCAAGGAATTAAACCAAGACAGAAATCTTTTGTCTTAAAACCAAGAATTGTTCTTGATGACCTTAAACTACCTTTGACTATTCGTTGTACTACTAGTTTAATTCTTAGAAGAGAAGAAAACAGAGATTCAACAGATGAATATATTATTGAACAACTTCAAAATCAGAATTCTATTCTATCTTTAGCGATTGAACTGAGTCAAACTTTTATTAAGCTTATTCGTGAAAGAACTCCAGAAAAATTTGATGAATGGTTAGCTCAAGTTAAATTGAGTAAAATTACACCTTTAGTTAACTTTGCGCAAGGATTAATATATGATTATGATGCTGTTAAATCAGGCATGACTCTCTCCTGGAATAATGGTCCAGTAGAAGGACAAATTAATCGGTTGAAAATGTTAAAACGTCAAATGTATGGTCGTGCTAGTCTCGAATTGTTAACACGAAGATTTCTCTGGGCTATTTAGGACTTACTAAATAAATATAAAACAATGAATTGTCTATAGGTTTAAGCCTGTTTTTTATTCTAAAAACTGCAAGATTTTGAGCCAAATGCCCTTTAAAACCTTGCATTTAATTGGGTAGTATTTAATGCTAATCGAAGAAATAGGAATAAAGCTCTTAATTTTCCGAATTCCGAATTCCGAATTCCGAATTGGCTCAACCCAACAGTTAACTTATGACACATCACCAAAAGTGTGTAAGAGCCGAAAGGGATACTTATCTGGATTAAATAATTCTCCACCATAAGCAGTTAAAGAGAAGACTTCATGGTCACAGCCTGCATATAATAATCTAAAGGTTGCTAGAATTCTCCCCCATCCCTCTTTACGACTTCCGAGTATTTCCTCTGCAAACTTATCAGCAATGTTTCTTAATCCTTTTCCTAAGTCAGATAAGGCATAATTATGTTCATAGAGACTTCCACCCATCTCAATTAATTCTTTTTCTTCAACAGTGAGAATAAAGATAATTCTCATAATCACTGTTACCATACCTCTATAGATTTCTGTTTCTGTATATCCTTCTAATAGTCTTCCCTGTCTATCTACATTGACTGTTTCTAATCTTCTGATAAGTATCTTTAAAGCTGTTTTAACTTGATATCCCAATTCATCGGTAACTGATTGTTGAGTGTTTTTACTTTCTACTAGGAGATTTTCTAATGTCTTTTCTCCTGAAGCAAAGAAGCGTCTTACCCCCAATAGGTGTATAAAGGCGCGAAGAGTAATTGTTTCTTCTAACCACAGTTGAGATTCCCAGGTGACATAACCGCTAACAGGGGAGATATTAGCATTAATAAGCATCCACTTTTCCCCATTGGTAATTAATCCTAAAGCAATATTTTGGTCTTGCAGCCATGTCAACATTTCTAGGGTTGGTGATTCTTGTAGTTTGGGTTGAGAGGCTTCTAAGCTTTGATGAGGGGGATAGTATTGAATTAAAAGTCTCGGGGTGGTGGTATTGGGATTAACTAATACCCATTGGGGTTTATCTTCTCTGGTAATTAAAACTGTGTCTGGATATTCGAGGATATTCTCTAATACCCATTCTATCCAGGCGCGATGTATCCTCTCATCTTGTTTTGATTCTAACCATTCTAAATATACTTCCCTAACTAGGCTAGTTTTACCTTTGTCGAGTTGGTCTAATCCCTGAGGAAAGTTATCATAGATGACTGGTAGGGTTAAAAATGGTCCTTCAATATCTATTAATGATAGCCATTCGTTGTGGTGTTGGGCTACTTTCATTTGTTTATTTCTCGCTTCGTTTTGTTTTAGTAGTTAGCAGATTATCTCATTCTACATTTACATGATTCCCCTCGGTTAATAAGGAGGACTTTTTTTATTCTTCCTTGACAATTATCTAGTCATTGAGTTATGATATTCGTAGGGGGGAGTTCGCCCCTATAGTAGTATAAAATAATAAATAAATAAATAAGCACCACTAAACTACTTTTATAGTGTTGGGTTATCTCCCTGCCCAACCTACAGGCTACCTTCTTACTTCAAAACTCATCTAACGGTGCGTTACGCTCACGCTAACACACCCTACAAAATCTGTTTATTTCTCGCTTCGTTTTGTTTTAGGTTTTATTTTATCTAATCAGGAAGTAAATAGTTAAGGGGTGTGAGAAATTCCATTTTTGATTCTTTATTCTTCCTTGACAATTATCTAGTCATTGAGTTATGATATTCGTAGGGGGGAGTTCGCCCCTTGTGTAGTATAAAATAATAAGTAAATAGTATGTAGGGTGCGTTAACTCATATCTTGCACCAAAACAAAAGTACAGAAATTGGCCGACAAGGGAGAATCAATTTTTAAGCGCGATCGCATTAATTCTCTTACTTCAAAACTTCTTTCACTTCAAAACTCATGTTTGTTGGGTTTTCTCCCTGCCCAACCTACAGGCTACCTTCTTACTCATTACTTATTACTTATTACTTCAAAACTCATCTA
>NZ_JALKVM010000017.1:0-4465 GCF_057440575.1 Johannesbaptistia floridana | reverse complement strand
TAACTAAGGGGGGAATACTAAAAAGCGATCGCCAGGATAAATTCAAAGATAAAATCAAGCTAAAAGCCTCTCTTTTTCTGCTATAGCATTTGCTCGATATAAGTTACCGCAATCTGCAAAACGACAGGAATACAGCTCTTTTGAAGAAAATTAAATAAATCTAAAGTTTTTTGTCTATCTAGCTAGTTCAAATTATTTTAGGATAAATGGGTTACAATAGTAAATATGAACTTTTTAAGCCTAATCAGCCTTCAACAACCACAACTTAGCTCGTTGAAGTAGGGGATTGGCACTCCCAAAAGTGACAACGTAAGCGAGGGGCGGAGTATAATAGCCTCCCTCCACTCAACCAAAGACTTCAAACTTAAACTCTAAGGATTATCTCCTGAAGGAAAACCGTTAATGCCGACAAAACCGAGTCAGGCAAGACGGTGGATAAAAGAAGTGAAAGCTGTGGGCAAGTTCAACAAGTTAGAACAATTTCACGATGAATAAATCAAATAATCCAGCACTTTTAATCGTTGCTTTAGGGCTAACAATGGCTATGATTACCGGAAGCTTTTGGCTGGTCTTGAAAATTATCGCTCCTCATAATCCCACTAAGCAGAGTAAGGCTGGGGATAATCAAATAACTCTATTAGGCGATACTTTCAGTGGTTATAGCACATTTCGCAACCAAGAATTTCAACAAGATCTTCAAGAAGATAACATAAATTTAACTTATCAAGACGAATTTAACCAAGCCAAAAGAGCAGAAATGCTCAGTAAAAACGAGGTTGATTTAATAGTCACCACCTTAGATCAGTTTCTCAAACATCAGCCAAAGGGTAAAATTGTAGGGCTAATTGATCGTACTGTAGGAGCAGATGCTGTAATTCTTAATACTAAAAAATATCCTGAACTTAAATCTTTATTAGATTTGCAAAAACTTTTAGAGCAAAATCAAAATAACCCCTTATATATTACCTATGCAGTAGATACTCCTAGCGAATATTTAGCCTTAGTTCTTAGTACTAAATTTGAATCATTCAACTTAAGCAACTTTGAAATTGCAGAAGTAGAAGATTCTTCTCAAGCTTGGGAATTATTGGAAAATAATCAAAAAAATATTGCTATGGCAGTGCTTTGGGAGCCCTATGTTACTCAAGCTAGGCAAAAAGATTATACAGTTGTTTTATCTAGTAAAGATGTACCTACAGCAATTTTAGATGTTATAGTAGCTTCCGATCAATTAATTAATGAACGACCGGAAATAATCTCCAAATTATTAGAATCTTATTATTACCGGATTGATATTAATGTGAGAAACCCATCACAATTAAAAGCACAAATTGCTGAGGATGGAGAATTATCCACCAGTGAAGCTATTACTATTTTAGAAGGAATAGATTTTTTTACATCAACTGAAGCTAGAGATTGGATGGAGGCTAACACTTTAGACAAAAGAATTCAGGCGACAGCCGCTGTGTTAGTTCTTAGTGGTAAATTAGATAATATTCCTGATGATCCTAAACAGTTGTATGATTCAAATTTTGTGATTGAATCTGCTAAAAACACTGAAGCTTTAATAGAGATAATTAAAGAAGATAACCCTGAATTAGCAGAAAGATTAGCAGGTAGAGGAGAAACAATTAAAGAACCTCCACCATCAATTAATCAGGAAGAAATTAAAACCTCAGCATCAATAGGGAACTTAGATGTCAAAGGGGAAGTTAAATTTAGTGCAGGTTCAGCAGAATTAACCGCCCAAGGAAAGGCAACCTTAAATAAATTACAAGCAGAAATTACTGAATTTAACCCTAATAATATTGCTATTATTGTAATAGGTCATACATCTAAAGTAGGACCTGCTATTCTCAATCAACAACTAAGTGAACAAAGAGCTAAAGTAGTAGCAGATTTCTTGCAAAATACAGGCTTAGAACATCGGATTGTTACTGATGGGAAAGGATATTCTGAACCTTTAGCTAATTTACCCCCAGAAGATACTCGTCAACAAAGAACAGAAATTCGTCTAGTTAGGATTAACTGAAAAAGTAAAAAACTAAAGTTATTGTTTTTAGTTTGAGTTTGAGAATCTCTGAATGGGCTGGTCACTCCATTATATTTATCTTATATGAAATAGAAAAATAAATGCTAAAAATAGCTTTAAAATATGTTAAAGTTTGAAAACATCAAACCTACACTAGACCAAAAGGTAAGTGTAGGTTCATTTCAAGCTAAAAAAAGCGAATAATCTTAGACCTCCAAAGGTTGCTTAGATGGTTCTAGATGAGTTATTTGCTGCAATAACTTAGCTAATTCTTCCCCTTCGATTACTTCTTGTTCTAAGATGGTAGAAGCGATCGCCTCTAACAAATCGCGATTATTGTTAAGTATAGTTAAAGCTTTTTGGTGGGCATCTTCCACTATATCTTTAACTTCTTGGTCAATTGCCTTAGCTGTTTCATCGCTAACTAGGCGACGAGGATTCATGGTACCGTCAGATAAGAAATTAGCTTGTTGACCCTTCTCATAGGCTAGAGGTCCTAATACTTTACTCAT
Source organism: Johannesbaptistia floridana (assembly GCF_057440575.1). Classification (NCBI taxonomy): domain Bacteria; kingdom Bacillati; phylum Cyanobacteriota; class Cyanophyceae; order Chroococcales; family Cyanothrichaceae; genus Johannesbaptistia; species Johannesbaptistia floridana. Next base: position 1,921 of record NZ_JALKVM010000017.1, on the reverse strand, counting down.
ACCATAGGTAGTAACCATCCGTTCAGCTACATCTGTTGCCCTTTGTAAATCATTAGCGGCACCAGTGGTAATGTTACCGAAGATAATTTCTTCAGCAGAACGTCCGCCTAAAAGGGTAGCAATTTGAGATTTTAATTCTACCTCATCCATTAAAAAGCGATCTTCTGTAGGAAGTTGCAGAGTATAACCTAAAGCTGCCATACCTCTTGGTACTATAGAAATCTTAGCAACTTTGCCTCCACCGGGTAAAGCTGCACCTACTATAGCGTGTCCAACTTCATGGTAGGCGACAATTTTTTTCTCTTTTTCGTTTAAAACGCGGCTTTTTTTCTCTAATCCGGCTACTACCCTTTCTATGGCTTCGTTTAAATCTGCTTGAATTACTTGTTCACGACGATTCCGCGCCGCTAGTAAAGCTGCTTCATTCACCAAGTTAGCTAAATCAGCGCCAGCAAAACCAGGGGTACGAGTAGCAATTTCTTTTAAATTAACTTCGGGAGATAATTTAACTTGACTTCCGTAAATTTCTAGAATTTTTAGTCTACCAGCTAAATCTGGTCGGTCTACTAACACTTGTCGGTCAAAGCGTCCTGGACGTAGTAAAGCGGGGTCTAAAGTTTCAGGTCGGTTAGTTGCTGCTAATACAATTACAGTATTTTTGGCTGCGGCAAAACCATCCATTTCTGTAAGTAATTGGTTGAGAGTTTGTTCTCTCTCATCGTTGCCTCCTGCAAATCCATTACCTGCGCGAGATTTACCAATGGCGTCTAATTCGTCGATAAAGATGATACAGGGAGCTTTTTGTTTTGCTTGTTCAAATAAATCTCTAACTCTAGCAGCACCTGCACCTACAAATAGTTCTACAAATTCTGAACCAGAGATACTGAAAAATGGTACTGAGGCTTCTCCTGCTACCGCTTTAGCTAAGAGAGTTTTACCAGTTCCGGGAGGTCCTATTAGTAGTACACCTTTGGGAATGCGTGCTCCAATATTGGTGAATCTTTCTGGGGTTTTGAGAAAGTCTACTATCTCAGTAAGTTCAGTTTTAGCCTCTTCAACTCCAGCTACATCAGCGAAGGTAACTTTGGTGGCGTCGTCGGCTACGTATACTTTAGCTTTACTTTTAGCGATAGATAGGGCGCCTGTAGGTCCGCCTGCGCTGCGACTGATGAAGAATTGCCAAATACCCACAAAAATTAGCGGTGGAATTACCCATCCCAGTATATTACCTAACCAACCGTTTTTAGCGGGAGGTTCTGCGGCAAATTCTACATTGTTTTGCTCTAGTTTTTTGGGTAATTCTAAGTCAAAAATTGGGGTAGTCCGAAAGATTTCTCCTTGTTGGTTTTCTAATTCGCTTTTTAGTTGATAACGAATTTCGTTTTCTCCTAGAGATACTCTACTTACTTGACCATCTTGTACCTGTTCTATGAAAATACTATAGGGCATTCTTGGAATAGAAGGGGCAAACAGTTGAGGGAATAGTAAGTTTACTAATAATAATGCACCGCCTATTAATAGAAGAATGTTTCCGATTCTTCTAGATGGAGGTACGGGGGGTTGATTTTTTACAGGCATAACTTTTTTAAATTTACAGTTACCTTCATTTTAATCTTCCCTTAATATTTCTTAAGGTGAGGAAAATACGACTATCTCAGATCTTCCCTCTTTACCAAAAGTTACTGGTTGAGGTTGAGTTTTGAAGTCTTGAAGTCTTGAAGTAATGAGTTTTGAAGTAAGAAGTTTTGAAGTCTTGAAGTTTTGAAGTCTTGAAGTAATGAGTTAAAGAATTAATGCTAAACTCTTAAAAATTGATTCTCGTCTGTCGGTCAATTTCTGTACTTTTGTACTTGCGTGCAAGATATGGGGTGAGCGAAATTTGCGCCCACCCGAGAGCAGCTTATCTTTTAAAAGGCAAGCC
>NZ_JALKVM010000016.1:0-4530 GCF_057440575.1 Johannesbaptistia floridana | reverse complement strand
ATGTATAGCAATTCATAAATATGATAGGGCTAAAGCCCTACTACAAACTTATCGTGCGGCAGATGGGATGTATAGCAATTCATAAATATGATAGGGCTAAAGCCCTACTACAAACTTATCTAATAACGCGGTTTTATAAGTCGGATTTGGTATTAGTACAAATTTTCTAGTGCAAGATGTGAGTCTTTCCTATCTCTTTAGAAAGACTAACCACCAATTTATCTATATTGCTTTTCATTCGGTAGTTAGATGGATTGTTGGGAAAACTGTTTTATTGTAAATGTGTAAGTGAAAATTCAAATACACACATTCTTTGAGAAAAATTTTTATGGGACTTTTAACAATAAAAGACTACGATTCAGATTATAAAAATAATATTTTGGGAGGAAATGACCTAAAAGGTTATGAATTCTATGCCGATACCAATGAAGAACATGTAGGATCAGTGAGTGATATTTTAGTAGATGAAGATGGTCATTTACGTTATTTAATAGTAGATACTGGCTTTTGGTTTTTTGGCAAAAAAGTCTTATTGCCTATCGGACGTTGTCGTGTAGACTATCTAAATAACAAGGTAATTGCACCTAACTTAACTAGAGATCAGGTAGAAAATCTTCAAGAATATCATGATAACACAAACATAGATAGAAACTACGAAAGAGGCGTAAGAGACGTTTACCGTTCTTCTAATACTTCTACCGCTAGAAGAGGACAAACAGGAGTAGGTTCTACAAATAATTTCAACCCAGCTAATACTAAGGCAGGTTACATGGGTTATAACTATAATGAGGATCCTGATTTATTTAATATCCGGGAAGCAGACCATGGTAAAATTAGTCTCTATGACCAGCGCTTAAGAGCCGATAGAATTAACCAAAAAGTACAACCCAGAAATACTTCAGGATTAATCAAAATCAAAGACTTCGATTCTGATTATGTAAATAATATACTATCAGGATACGATATCAAAGGCTATAGTTTGTATGCAGGTCAAGACAATGACAAAGTAGGTTCTGTTGAAGATATCTTAGTAGATGCTTGGGGTCACATACGCTATTTAGTCGTAGATACGGGATTTTGGTTCTTAGGGAAAAAAGTCTTACTACCTATTGGATCTGCTCGCATTGATTACAATAACAAGAAGGTGATCGCCACTTCCTTAACCAAAAAACAAGTAGAAAACTTACCCAAATACGATAGTAACATGCTTGTAGATGAAGAGTACGAAGAGAATGTAAGAAACATCTATCGTAATTCTACTAATACTAGTAACGGAAGCGATCGCCACACCTATAATTATGATCAAGATCAAGACCTATACGGTATTCGTGAAGGAGACCATGGTGCAATTAAACTGTATGAAGAGCGCTTAATTGCCACTAAAAATCGTCAAAAAGTGGGAGAAGTTGCTGTGGGTAAAACAGTAAAAACTGAAACAGCAAATGCTTCTATTCCTGTAGAAAGTGAAAGAGTAATTGTTGAACGGAGAAAACCTACAAACAGTGAAGACCCAATAGAAGTTACTGAAAGTAATTTCCGAGAAGGAGAAGTTGCCAGGGTCGAAGTTTATGAAGAAACAGCTCAAATAGACAAAGAAACTTTTGTTAGTGAAGAAGTAAGTGTCAAAAAAGCAGTAGATCGTGATACGGTAAGAGCTAAAGAACAACTACGTCGGGAAGAAATAGACATTAAAACAGCAGGAAATCCAAACATTAGAAAGGACAGACGAGATAGATAATCTTTCTTTGAGAGGATAAGAAACAAGGCACCAAGTAATTGGTGCCATATCTAATTGTTTAGTTTTGAATATAGTAAAATTATGATAGATAAACCAACTAAAAGATCACAAGTAGTTAGTGAAGAAAAGATTGAATTATTAGCAGAACGTCTTCGAGTAAAACGCAGCAAGAAAAAAGTCGGAGAGGTGATTATTCGTAAAGAAATAGTTACGGAAATAGTCGAAGTGCCTATACGCCGTGAAAAGCTAATTATTGAAAAAGTAGGCACACCTTCACAACCTCTAGGAGAAGTTGATTTAGGTAATTCTCATCTAGAAAACTTCTATACAGAAGAAAGCGTAGAAGGTCACTTTTTATCTTGGCAACAGGCGATCGCCGCTTTAACTCAGATTCAATCTCAATCTCCTCAAGAAGATGTTTCTATTCGTATTGAAATTACATCACAAAATCCAGAAATCTTATCAAAGACTAAAGAAATTTTCCAACGTCAAACAAGAGAGAAAACTTGATAATTAGAGCTAAGTTTGTAGTAGGGCTTTAGCCCTATCAAGCTTTATAGCAGTACAAAAAATAGCTCGCACACATAGACTTGAGTGAAAAGGAAAATCAAAATAGAAAAATGTCCTAATATTAATGAGTAAGGCTATAAAATCAAAATCAGTTCTACCACCAGTCTTTTCTAATCATTTTTGATAGTATATAAAATATTAATATCAAAAATTTGTAGTAAAAAGAATATGTTTAATAAAACCACGAGACGCAGTCTATTACTAGCAGGATTAGCAGCTACAGGCACAATCGCTTGGGATAAAATTCGTAAACCCAGTTTAGAAGCAGCTAATACCGTTACCATACCAAATTCTCTCCCAGAACGTATCTTAGGAAAAACTGGAGAATCACTTCCCATTTTGGGCCTAGGCGCTGGCAAAACTCCTTTATCCACACCAGGAAAAGAAGCAGAAGCAATTAAAATAGTTGAAGCTGCCTTAGCAGGAGGAATTCGTTACTTCGATACCGCAGCTAATTACGGAACATCAGAAGAATATTTAGGTAAAATTTTACCAGCCTATAGAGAACAGGTATTTATCGCCTCTAAAACTGATGCTAGAGATAGAGATGGCGCGATGAGAGAGTTAGAACGCTCCCTTAAACGTCTAAATACAGATAGACTTGATTTGTGGCAGATGCACCATGTTTCCTTTGATCAAGAATTAGATCAGATGTTTGGAAAAAATGGAGCAATAAAAGCCCTAGAAGAGGCACAGGAGCAAAAAATTGTCCGTTTTTCTGGCATTACTGGACATCACGAACCAAAGGTTATCAGTACAGCTTTACAGCGCTATCCCTTTGATACAAGTCTAATTACCCTTAACGCCGCAGATATTCATCATCCTCGTCCATTTAGGAGCGTACTACCAGTAGCCCAATCTCAAAATGTAGGAGTAATCGCCATGAAAGTACCAGCTTACGGGCGTCTGTTAAAACCAGGAGTTCTAAATGGGATGGAAGAAGCCATGGGATATAGTCTCTCTTTACCAGGTGTGCATACCTGTATTATTGCGGCAGACAATGTAGAACAGTTACAATCTAATCTGGAGGTGGCTAGAAATTATAAACCTCTAGACGAGCAAACATTAGCAGCAATAGAAGCAAAAACTACCGCAGTTTGGCAAGATAATAACTTTTTTAGAAGATGGACTTAATCAGCGCCTTTTTCAGTCTACTGAGAAAGGTAAAAAGGAACGCCTTGAGTAAATTGTTGGGTTTCGTGACAAGGGCCCAACCTACAGGCTAGTCTTTTCCGTATTTTGTGGACTAAAGTCCAACTACGAACCTGGTTTTTAACTGGGCCTTGAGTATGAAGAACACAGATAACTCCGAAATTAACCAAAATAGGCAAGAAGAATTGCTTTGTGAGTACAATTTTGATTACAGCAAAGCCCGTCCTAATCGCTTTGCTTCCCAAAATAAGGAAAAAACCATTACTGTTATTTTGGCATCAGATGTGGCTAAAGTTTTTAAAACTTCTGAAGATGTAAACAAGGCACTTCGCGCCATTATCTCGGCTATTCCTGAAGGTGAGCCTCTGTCGGTAAATTGTTGGGTTTCGTGCCAAGGGCCCAACCTACAGGCTTATATCGCCAAGAGGCAGAATTAGCAAGCCTTGGATGTTCAGAATTAGAAATAGAGTATTTAGCGATCGCGCCTTAACTACCGAAACATTTGTAATACAGTAGGGTGTGTTAGGGCGAAGCCCGTAACGCACCAACTCACATTTTGCATCTTTACCTAATGTTACTGGTGGGGGTTGAGTAATGAGTAATGAGTAATGAGTTTTGAAGTAAGAAGTCTTTAAGTAACAAGAAAGAAGTCTTAGAGTAATGAGTTTTGAAGTCTTGAAGTTTTGAAGTAAAATAATTGATGTTAAACCTCTAGGAGACAAAGATTATAGAGAATTAACCATAAAGAACATTTTTCCTAAAAAATTAGTACATAAGTTCTGGTGGAAGATATGAGGTAAGTAAGATAAGATACTAGGTTCAAAGCGAAATAAATAATTAGAAGTGTAATGCGCCGCGATACAATAAGATACTAGATTTAAAGCTAAATTAATAATTAGAAGCAGGAGGGAACCTAAATTTTAGAGAAAAGATAAAATGAAAAGAATTGTCCTAATCGCAGGGTTTGAAACCTTTAATACTAACTTATATCGCCAAGGGGCAGAATTAGCAAGCCTTGGATGTTCAGAATTAGAAATAGAGGTATTTAGCGATCGCGCTTTAACTACCGA
>NZ_JALKVM010000015.1:0-4575 GCF_057440575.1 Johannesbaptistia floridana | reverse complement strand
AATCGGGCTAAAGCCCTACTACAAACTTGGTTCGTAGTTGGACTTTAGTCCTAGAGCATAATCGGGCTGAAGCCCTACTACAAACTTGGTTCGTAGTTGGACTTTAGTCCTAGATAAAAATCGGGCTAAAGCCCTACTACAAACTAGGTTCGTAGTTGGACTTTAGTCCAAAAGCATAATCGGGCTAAAGCCCTACTACAAACTAGGTTCGTAGTTGGACTTTAGTCCAAAAGCATAATCGGGCTGAAGCCCTACTACAAACTTGGTTCGTAGTTGGACTTTAGTCCAAAAGCATAATCGGGCTAAAGCCCTACTACAAACTTGGTTCGTAGTTGGACTAAAGTCCTAGAGCATAATCGGGCTGAAGCCCTACTACAAACTTGGTTCGTAGTTGGACTAAAGTCCAAAAGCATAATCGGGCTAAAGCCCTACTACAAACTTGGTTCGTAGTTGGACTAAAGTCCAAAAGCATAATCGGGCTGAAGCCCTACTACAAACTTGGTTCGTAGTTGGACTTTAGTCCTAGAGCATAATCGGGCTAAAGCCCTACTACAAACTAGGTTCGTAGTTGGACTTTAGTCCAAGAGAGTAATCGGGCTAAAGCCCTACTACAAACTAGACTCGGGCTGAAGCCCTACTACAAACTAGACTCGGGCTGAAGCCCTACTACAAACTTATATAAAACTATGTCTATTCGTATTCAAGGAAATTTACTCGCCCCTGACATGACCACTGAAATCGCTTCAGGAGAAATAAAAGGTCAAACTAATATAAACTTTGGTCTCGATAAATCGATAAAACTCGAAGATGAAATTGCTTTTGCTTGGGGAGAAGCTAAAGATTTATGGCGTATTTTTCAACGTCGCTTAGAAAGAATGGGAGATGAAAAAACAGGTACTTCTACTACCCGGGAATATTGGGGGATTCCTCTGCTTAAATTATTGGGATATCAACCAGTTTTGCAGGATAAAGCTGAAATAATTGCTGGTCAAACCTTTGCTATTTCCCATCGCGCTGAAAAAGTTGAATCGACTGAAGACATTAACCCTTCTCCCCCTCTTCATATTATCGGTTGTTATCTGTCTCTAGAAGAAAAACCCCCTTCTGGACGTCCGAGATTATCTGCACATGCTTTATTACAAGAATACCTGAATCGCACGGAGCATTTATGGGGTGTAGTAACTAATGGGTATCAATGGCGCTTATTAAGAGATTGTTCTTTGATGACTCGTTTGGCTTTTATTGAGTTTGACTTAGAACAAATTTTAGTTAATGAGAACTTTGCTGAGTTTGGTTTATTTTATCGTCTTTTTCACCGTACTCGTTTACCTCAAGATATAGATGATGTAGATAGTTGTCTTTTAGAATTTTATCACCAAGAAGCTTTACAACAAGGCGGAAGAGTTAGAGACCGTCTTCGGGATGGGGTAGAAAAAGCTTTGGAGTTGTTGGGTAATGGATTTTTACAGCATCCTCATAATCAGGTTTTGAGGGAATCTATCACTAATGGAGAGTTATTAGAACAAGATTACTACCGTCAATTATTGATGTTAATTTATCGTTTGTTATTTTTGATGGTGGCAGAGTCTCGTAATTTACTTGTGGCAGGAGAGGATGAGGAAAAGGCAAGAATATATAAGGAATATTATAGTATTAACCGTTTAAGACTCTTAGCTGAGAAAAAAAGTTATCGAAGAGAAGGTTTTCAGGATATTTGGCAAGGTTTACGAGTTACTTTTAGTCTATTTGATGAAAGTTGGCGTGGTAGTTTATTGGGGTTATCTCCCCTTAATGGTGATTTATTTGGTTCAACTTCTTTACAAAATTTAGAGGGTTATGCTACTGATAATCATGATTTACTTTCAGCAATTAGACACCTTTCCCTTTATGAAAATCAGGGAAGATTGAGACGGGTTAATTATGCTGCTTTGGATGTAGAAGAGTTGGGGAGTGTATATGAGAGTCTTCTCGATTTTACTCCTAAAGTTATTACTTATCAGGGTAATTATCATTTTAAATTAGTAGCAGGTAGCGATCGCAAAACTACTGGTTCTTACTATACACCTCCTGAGTTAGTGGGGCAATTAATTAAGTCAGCTTTAGAACCTGTGATTGCTGAGAAATTAGCCGATAAAGCTAGTATACAAGAGCGTGAGCAAGCTTTATTAAGTATAACTGTGTGCGACCCTTCCTGCGGTAGTGGGCATTTTTTATTAGCCGCTGCTAGACGTATAGGAAAAGAATTAGCAAAAATTCGCACAGGAGAAGCCCAACCATCTCCCCAACCATTAAATCAAGCCATACGAGATGTTATTCAAAATTGTATCTATGGGGTAGATTTAAATCCTCTGGCGGTGGATTTGTGTAAGGTGGCTTTATGGATTGAAGGGTTTTGTGGAGGTTTACCTTTGAATTTTTTAGACCATCGTATCAAATGTGGTAATTCTTTAGTAGGGGTTTTAGATATTTCTGTTTTATCTGAAGGTATCCCCAATGCTGCTTTTAAACCTGTAACTGGAGATGATAAGAAATGGTCTAAGTCTTTTAAAGATAGAAATGAAAAAGAGATAAAAGTTAAGCAAACTAATCAATTATCTTTATTTAGTAATTTAGATGATGAATTAGAACAATATGCCGATGATTGGCAAGAGTTAGGCAAAATTTCTGAGGTAACAACAGAAGATATTAAACGGAAAAAAGCACAATATTTGAGTAGTCGCAGTGAAGATAATAAAAGCTGGTGGAGAGATTTTTCAGCCTGTAATCTTTGGACTGCTGCCTTTTTTATGCCTTTGACTGAAGATAATTTACAGTTAATTCCTACTACTTCGGTTTTAGACCAATTATTACAGGGTAGCGGTACAACTTTAAAGGTGGTTAAGGCTGCTAATAGTTTAGCCCAGTCAAAGGGATTTTTTCATTGGTGTTTAGAATTTCCAGAAGTTTTTGCCAATGGTGGATTTACTTGTGTATTGGGTAATCCTCCTTGGGAAAGAATTAAGTTACAAGAAAAAGAGTTTTTTGCTTCTCGGGATGAGTCTATTGTTAAGGCGAAGAATAAGGCAGCGAGAGATAAATTAATTAAAAAATTAGCTCAAGATAATCCTCAATTATTACAGGAGTTTGAGGAGGCTAAACATGATGCTGAGGCGCAAGGTAAGTTTATTAGGGAATCAAGTCGCTTTTTGTTAACTAGTAAAGGAGATATTAATACCTATGCTGTATTTGCAGAAACCGTGAGAAAGTTAATTAATTCTCATGGGAGAGTGGGAATAATTGTTCCTACTGGAATAGCTACTGATGCTACTTGTCAGAATTTCTTCGGCGATTTAATACAGAAACAAAATCTTACTAGTCTTTATGATTTTGAGAATAGAGAAGCTATTTTTCAATCTGTCCATCGTAGTTATAAATTTTCTTTACTTGGTATGAGTGGGAAGGGAATTCCACAGACTAATTTTTCTTTCTTCCTCACTCAAGCTAAGCAGGTAGAAGATAAGGCAAGAGTATTTAAATTATCTCCTCAAGATATTGCTTTAATGAATCCTAATACCTTGACTTGTCCTGTTTTTCGTACTAAAGCTGATGCAGAGTTAACTAAGAAAATCTATCAGCGTATTCCAGTTTTAGAGAATGAGAAAACTGGAGATAATCCTTGGGGTATTTCTTTTATGCGTATGTTTGATATGAGTAATGATAGTCATTTGTTTGAGACAGGGGATTTTGGACTAAAGTCCAACTACAAACCTTTGTATGAAGCGAAGATGTTTCACCAGTTTGACCATCGTTGGGCTAGTTATGATCCTGATGGAGTATGTCATAATGTGAGTTTAGCACAAAAGTGCGATCGCTCTTTTTCTGTCTCTCCTCGTTATTGGGTTAATTCTACTGAGGTGGAGAATAGATTGGCTGGTAAGTGGGATAAGAATTGGTTACTTTGTTTTAGAAATATTGCTAACTTTGACAATGAAAGAACAGGTATTTTTGGTTTAATTTCCAAATGTGGTTTAGGAAATAGTGGCTCAATTTTAATCCTGCAACAAAAATTATATAAATTAATTCCTTGCTTATTAGCAAATTGTTCTAGTTTAGTATTCGATTTTGTAGTAAAAAACAAAATTGGTAGGGTTAATTTAAATTTCTTCATCATTAAACAACTTCCTATTATCCCTCCAGACTGGTATACCTCAGAAGACATAGAATTTATCACCAGCAGAGTATTAGAGTTAGTATATACAGCTTGGGATATGAAACCATTTGCAGAAGATATGGGATATAGTGGAGAACCGTATGTGTGGGATAGCGATCGCCGTGCTATCTTAAGAGCAGAATTAGACGCTAAATTTGCCCAACTCTATGGGTTAACCCGGGATGAATTGCGATATATTTTAGATCCTGGCGATGTATACGGAGAAGACTTTCCCTCAGAGACATTCCGAGTCTTGAAGAATAACGAGATTAAGAAATATGGAGAATATCGCACTCAGCGATTAGTTTTAGCCGCTTGGGATATGCTAAGCTTGTAGTAGGGCTTTAGCCCGATGATTTTCTAGGACTAAAGTCCAACTACGAACC
>NZ_JALKVM010000014.1:0-4632 GCF_057440575.1 Johannesbaptistia floridana | reverse complement strand
TGGGATGGGTTGGAGGTTTTACTGATGCTAAGGCAAAAAATATTAGCGTTTACGATCACAATTGGAAACGAATTGGGCAATTTTCTCTCAAGAAAGTTATGTTAATTCGTAGGTCGAATAAACGTAAGCGTTGTTTAAATTACGGGGGACTTTAGTCTCATATCAAAGCACCAGAACTTATGTACTAAATTAACCTCAGAAAAAGTTCATTTCTCTTTCGCCTAAGATCTTACACTCGGTCAACCAATTTTTAAGCTTTGAGCATTAATTCTTTAACTCATTACTTCAAAACTCATTACTTCAAAACTTAACCACCACAAGTAACTTTGGGTAAAGATCAAGATCTGAGTAGTCGTCGGTTCGCCTTTCCTCCCCGCCCTAAAGTTACGGGGATTCCAGGCTTTCAATTACTTTTGTTGAAGATATTGTTTACAGTTTGTTGATGACGGGTTTTCATATAGCAATTCTCATACTGGTGAGAAGCGGTTATCCGACACTTGGAATAAAAAACTATAATAACTTTTAATATATTCATCACTTTGATTTTTTGTATGTTACTGCGTCTTAGTTTACAATTAACCATCATCATACTAATTATTTTCTCTATCGTTCCCCACGCTGCTGCCTCAGAAAACAGAGATTTGTGGAAAATCTACGAAACATCTCTTAAATCAGCAAAGTATGTAGACTTAACCCATGCTTTCAGTCCAACTATTCCTGTTTGGTCGGGTTTTGCTTCTGGTAGTTTTCATCCTGCTTCAGGTGGCACAGACATTCCTGACTATATCAAAAGTGGTCAAGAGTATACATATTCTGAACATGGATTTATTGCCACAGCTTACAATTTACCTACGGATCAGTATGGCACTCAACTAGACCCACCTGCACACTGGGATGAATATGGGGCAACTATCAGCGATTTACCTGCAACTTATGCAGTTCGACCTTTAGTTGTTATTGATATTCATGAACAAGTTGCTCAAAATCCCGGTTATCATGCCACTGTTGCTGATATTCAAGCTTGGGAAACTAAATATGGTGAAATTCCAGAAGGTTCGGTAGTAATGATTCGTTCAGACTGGTCTCAAAAATGGTCAGATGTGAAAAGATTTAATCAAAAGCCTTTTCCAGGAGTATCTCTTGAAGCGCTACAGTTTCTACATCTAAAGCGCCGTATTCTTTTTCATGGACATGAACCTCTAGATACAGATACAACTCCAACTCTAGAAGGTGAGTCCTGGTTGCTACACAATAACTATACTCAAGCTGAAGGAGTCACTAATTTAGATAAAGTACCTGAAGTTGGTGCTTTAATAGGGATTGGATTTGCCAAACCAGAAGGAGGAACTGGAGGTTATGCTCGATATATCGCTATCTGTCCTCCCGATTGGTCTTATGGAGTATCTGTTTTAGAAGAACCTGGCGCCCCTTTGCCTCGGCAACCTTATCCACTTCGTAGAGATGACAACAATGTTTTAAAACCGTTTCCCCCTCAAGATTAGTTTATAATAAAAGCATATTGACTCAGGTTTAAAGTAGAGAATAAATATGTTTAAAAGTTTTTTAATAGTTTGTACTTTAACACTAGGCTTGAATCCCATAGCTGTATTTGCACAAATAATCATGGATTCTCCTCAACAAGATGATAACCAGAGTCAAGATTTGAATTCTATGAATAGTTCAGTGGTAGAAAGACAAGCGCCAAGACAAGATGAACAGGAAGATTTGTTACCTTTTGCAGAACGCTATCGCCGCGCTGCGTTGCGAGGTTCAACTCTCAATAATCCAGCTTTGCGCGATTTGAAACCTTTACCTCCTGAACGCGATACTCAGTATATTCCTCAGTGGTAATTTAATTTTGTATTTTGAGATAATGACTTTGAGGCGATCGCCTTAAAGTCCGTCCTACATTCCTCCTACACCTCATATCAAAGCACCAAAACAAAAGTACAGAAATTGGCCGACAAGGGAGAATCAATTTTTAAGCGCGATCGCATTAATTCTTTAACTCATTACTTCAAAACTTCAAGACTTCAAAACTTCAAAACTTCAAAACTTCAAAACTCCTTACTCATTACTCCTTACTCATTACTCATTTAGCCTTTTTAAGGCTGGTGAGGTACAAAGGTTATCCTTTTGAGGCAGGAGGCAGGAGGCAGGAGGCAGGAGGCAGGAGGCTCCGAGTTAGGTACAACCTCATGAGTTCTTTGAAATGCTATAACTCATAACTTCTTACTTCAAAACTCCAAGACTTCTTACTCCAAGACTTCTTACTCCAAGACTCCTTACTCCTTACTCATTACTCATTACTCATTACTTCTTACTCATTACTCATTACTTCTTACTCATTACTCATTACTCCTTACTCATAATTCATCCACAACCAGTAACATTAGATATAGATGCGAGGGTCTGAGTACACCCTACACCCTGGGGTTGGTGCGTTACGGCAATCAGTTATCTTATTGTGATTTCCTCAAAGAAATTTTCGCGCCTAACGCACCCTACACCTACACCTACTTTGAGGCGATCGCCTTCTCTCAGACTTACTAAAAAGAAATATAACTAAATATTAATTTCGTTTTTCTAAGAATACGCCTTCTGCATCTAATTCACCTGGAATATATAACTGCACTCCATTATTTATAAATCTTAGATTAATACTTCTTCCACAGGAAACCACACTATTATCATTTGGTCTAGAGGCTTTAAATGTTCTTCCTCTAAAATAATTATCTTTGAGAATCCCTTCTGCTTGATAAGATATTAAACCATAATCACCTTGTGCATTAACTATGACAGTATTTGTATTTTTCAGAAAAAATACATCGTATTTTTCACGAATTTTATAAGCAACATAACTACAATTACCTCCATGTCTATTTCCCTGTACATAACCTGTATAGTAGCCTGTATATGTGTTTGCTTGTTTTTCTTCTCTTAATTCATTTTCAGCAGCTTCAGCTCTTTTTTCTGCTGATTCTGCCTTTTTTTCTGTTTCCTTTAACTCAGAGTTAGTTTCATCTAACTCTTCTGCCAATAAATTATTATCCTCACTTAACTTGTCATTAATATTTGTTAGCTTTGTTACTTCTTCTTCTAAGGTCTCATTTTTTGACTTAAGTTTAACAATTTCCCGTAATGTTCCTCTAGAATTAAAAATTAGGGCATAAATAACAAAAATAATCATAAAAAGCCCTAAAGTTGACAAAGACAAATCCGATAAAAGTTCAAATATAGATTGTTCTGTTTGCTTTTTTTTTATTTTTCTCATGAGTGGACTTTAAAATATAACTATAAATAAAACAGCACCAATTAAAATGACAACTAAACTCAATAAAGCAATAGTTAAAATATTTTGATATCTAATTATTTTATCAAGTTTTTTGAGCAAATAATCAGTTTTGCTGATGTCATGATTCAGTAAACTATTTTTCTCAGTAGTAATTCTTTTTTCTAGTTTTTGAGTAAAATCATTCATCATGTTAGCCGAGTCATTCATACTTTGCATATAGTCTCTTAAGGATTGTTTAACTGAGGTGGATGACTCGATAAAATATCTTAAATTATCAGAAAATTGAGAAAATTTATTCATTTCTCTTTTCCATATCTCTTGTTGGAGTTTTGGTATTTTTTCTAGTTCTGTTTTATGTCTAATAGTATCTAATAAATCTTCAATTAAGTTAACGGTTGAGTGACTAAGTACTTTTAAAAAAAGACCGCCTAAAATAGCACCTGCTAACGTGGTAATAAAGGCACTGGACATTCCCGAAAGCGCTTCACCTAATCCAATCATTGGGCTGATATCTAAATCAGGAGCACCAATTTCCTCCGATGGAGTTAAACTAACTCTAATGCTATCCATAGCATTAGAAAGACCACTCATTGATACAGTAAGTCCTAACACAGTTCCAATCATACCCAAGGTAATCATGAGATTGGAAAACAATTGTACCCAACTTTCTCGCCTTGTAAGTCTATTTTCAATTAGACTTATTGAAAATTCCTGGTCAATTGATAAATTATTGTGAGCCGCACTTTCTAAATTCTCTACATGTTCACGAAATAAGCCTTCTGATTGTTTCAGCTTTGTAAATTCAAGAAAAACCATCAGCGTATTTAAAATATTGAGCAGTAGTGCGATGATAAATAAAATTAAGATAATTGACGTAATTCCTGTGGAGTCTGTGTAGTCATTATGACTATCGAGATCATGGTTATTTTGATACCAGCGTCGTAAAGCCCAAAACACTGTTACTAGGGTAGTACTTAACCAAAATAACCAAAGCCAGAAATCTTTTGCACGTTTTTGTCCCATCCTTAATAACCTCTATGACGGCTTCTCAATCATTAGCCATTGATATTTATTGTATCTCACTTCATACAAATACGTATTTTTTTAGCTGCAAGCATAAAACAAATACAGTGTTTTTTTTATTTTTTAATATAAAAATGCTATAACATTTTTCGGACTCATGAGGTTGTACCTAACTCTCGGAGCCTCTCGGAGCCTCATATCTTCCACCAAAACAAAAGTACAGAAATTGGCCAACAGGTGAGAGGGGGAGAGGGGGAGAGGGGGAGAGGGGGAGAAAGAGGGTTTTTAAGGATTTGCATCAATATTTAATTATA
>NZ_JALKVM010000013.1:0-34861 GCF_057440575.1 Johannesbaptistia floridana | reverse complement strand
CTACCTTCTTACTTCAAAACTCGTTACTCATTACTTCAAAACTCATCTAACGCACCCTACTACTGCCCAACCTACAGGCTACAGGCTACCTTCTTACTTCAAAACTCGTTACTCATTACTTCAAAACTCATCTAACGGTGCGTTACGGCAATCCGTTATCTTACTTGTGATTGACCAAGAGAAATCTTCGGCCTAACGCACCCTACTACTGCCTGCCTAATATGCTAATAAAAAGATCACAAGTTAAGAAAATGTCTCTACATCCCAAACCAATACCACCGATTCCTGAAGACACAGCACGAGTAGCCCGTGCTACTTTCAGGTCAGGCAATATTTATCTACAGCTCGAAATCATTCCCAATTTGCCGCAGAGAATTTTCAGATAGATTGGGAACAACAAGTGGCAATTTGTCCCGAAGGACATCAAAGTCACAGTTGGAGACCAAGCAAGGATAGAGGAGGACAAGGAGTTATTCAGATCCAATTTTCTTCTACCTCTTGTAAGAATTGTCCCGCCCGAAGTCAATGTACTCGTGCTAAAAAAGATGGAAGGAAATTAACGATTCGAGAAGAAGAAAGATATATGGCTTTGAAAAATCGGCGTAAAGAACAAGAAAAACTAGAGTTTCTCAAAATTTATCAAAAAAGAGCCGGAATCGAAGGAACTTTATCTCAAGCCCTCCGCAAGTCAGGTTTACGTCAATCTCATAATACACACCCGACAAAATCAGGCGCATTCGCTTGTCTTAGACTTGTTTTCCAAAAGTTATTGGTGTAGTAGGGGCGCAAGGCTTGCGCCCTTTTTATTTCTCAGCCACTACAACTACTAATATAATGTTGGGTTTCGTGACCTCAACCCAACCTACAGGCTACCTTCTTACTTCAAAACTTCAAAACTTCAAAACTCATTACTCATATTTTGGTGCGTTACGGGCTTCGCCCTAACACACACTACAACTACTACAACTACTAATATAATGTTGGGTTTCGTGACCTCAACCCAACCTACAGGCTACTGGATTGTTACTTCAAAACTTCAAAACTTCAAAACTTCAAAACTCAACCACCACAAGTAAATGAGTGATAAAGATGCTTTGGTCTGAGGTGCCTCTCGGAGCCTCAAAAGGATAACCTTTCTCACCAGTATGAGAATTGCTATAATACACACCGGACAAAATCAGGCGCATTCGCTTTTCTCAGACTTGTTTTCCAAAAGTTATTGGTGTAGTAGGGGCGCAAGGCTTGCGCCCTTTTTATTTTTACTACAAGTGCTAACACTTCAAAACTTCTTACTTCAAAACTTCTTACTTCAAAACTCATTACTCGTTACTCGTTACTCATTACTCATCTAACGGTGCGTTACGGGCTTCGCCCTAACACACCCTACACCTACTACTACAACTACTAATATAATGTTGGGTTTCGTGCCTCAACCCAACCTACTGGCTACTACAACTACCTTCTTACTCATTACTTATTACTCATTACTCATTACTCAACTGACGGTGCGATCGCTTTTATTTGTTTTTATACGTTACAATAAAACACGTATGGCTTTTTTATGTTAGTTTAAGGATGAAAGAAGAAGTTAGAAATCTCAGAGAAAATATCGCCACTTTAACTATTTATAAAGATGTTTTGGAAAATGAAGTCGGCCAGGCTTTTTTAAATACCGTACAATCATTGATGGTTACAGATAATTCCTCAATTACTATTTTAGAAAATTATACTAGTTTCCTAGGGGCTTTGATAGGTAGACAACAAAACTGGTCAGATTTTATACTAGAACAAATTTTAATTACTGATAATTTTTTCACTCGCCAAGTTCAATTTACAGAATTAGATAATATTCATCCAGAACTTATTAATATAGTAGGCCACGATTTAAAAGTCTTACAAAATTTATTTAACTTTTCCTGGGAGAAGCTAAAGGATTGGGTATTAGAATCTACTATTTCTCATATAGAAATACCATTCTTACCCCCTGAGACAACATTTCTCCCTGAAGATTTAAATTCTGTAAAACATCAAGACAGAAAAAAATTAAAGCTGAGTCTAAAAAATGTCAATGATTGGCGAGAATGTTTAGATGATTTTGCTAAATATTATCAACGTTTTGGTACAGGATTGATGGCCTTGTATCAAGCTTTTCGCTGGCAAAATGGGCAATTAGTAGGAATTAGTCACCCTGATCCCATTCAACTTTCTCTGCTGGTGGGTTATGAACGTCAAAAAGAGGAGTTAATTAATAATACTATCGCCCTAATTAAAGGATATTCCGCCCTAAACATATTACTATATGGTAGCAGAGGTTCTGGGAAATCTTCTTTGGTAAAAGGTATATTAAACGAATACCATCATCAAGGACTAAGGCTGATTGAGGTTTCTAAATCTGAACTAGAAGATTTACCAGTAATTGTAGAAAAGTTAAGGGAATTGCCTCAAAAGTTTATTATTTTTGTAGATGATCTTTCCTTTGAGGAGGATGATGATCAGTTTAAAGCGTTCAAAGTTGTATTAGAAGGAAGTGTTGTAGCTAAACCCAAAAATGTTGTTGTTTACGCCACCACCAATAGACGCCATTTAGTAAGAGAGTTTTTCGCTGATAGACCGCGTCCTCAAGATGGAGATGAAATTCACGCTTGGGATACTATGGAGGAGAAACTGTCTTTTAGCGATCGCTTCGGCTTAACTCTAACCTTTGAAGCAGCAGACCAGATTAAATATCTTACTATTGTGCAGCATTTAGCCAAGGAAGCTAAGATACAACTGGATGAAAAAACTATTAAGAAAAAGGCATTAGAATGGCAGATAAGAACGAATGGTCGTTCTGGAAGAACAGCGCGTCAATTTGTGGACTATCTAAAAACTATGTATTCTGAATACTAGAATGAAAATAATTGTAGATATTCTCAGCTAAATGTAAACCAATACCATCTACTTGAGTAAGTTGTTCTAAAGAAGCTGAGCGAATATAATCTAGAGAGTGAAAATGGGCTAATAATTGTTGTTGACGTTGATGTCCTAAACCAGGAATAGCATCTAATTGGGATCGCCTACTATGTTTTTGACGCAATTGTCGATGAAAGGTAACAGCAAAACGATGTGCTTCATCTCTAACGCGGCGGAGTAGTTGAACTCCGGGTTGTTCAGCGTCTGTGGCTAAGGGTTGAGATTGATAGGGTAAAAATATCTCTTCTCTCTGTTTAGCTAAACCAACTACTACTAACTCAGAAGCTAAGTTCAAATCTTCTAAAACCTTCATCACTGCTGAAAGTTGACCTTTACCCCCATCAATCATAATTAAATCTGGTCTTTCCTCAGAAGTAGAAGAACGAAAACGACGTTTAATTACTTCAGCTAAACTAGCAAAGTCATCAGAATGGCCAATTGTCACCTCAGGATTTCTAATTTTATAGTGGCGATAGTGTTGTTTAGCGGGTAAACCATCGAGAAAGACTACCCGAGAAGCCACAGCATGGGAACCTTGGAGGTGAGATATATCATATCCTTCGATACGCATGGGTATATTCTCTAGGTCTAAAATTGCGGCTAAATCCTCTAAAGACTGTTGATGTTGTTGGAGTTTTTGCTGAGTTTGGGTTAACTCGTAGGTAGCATTTTTAGCCACCATCTCCACTAAATCTGCTTTAGTTTGCCTGATAGGGAGAGAAATATTGACTTTTTTTCCTTTACGTTTACTCAACCAATCTGCTAATATTTCCTCATCAGGTAAAGGATGTTGAATTAAAATCTCATTAGGAATCTCCACTCCATCTACTTGTAGATAGTGTTCTTCTAAAACTCGCTGTAAAATTGCCCCAGGACTAATATCTGTGGTGTTAGTAAAAAAGCCTAAACGACCCACTAAACGACCGCTACGGATTTGAAATAGTTGAATACAGGTAGATTTATCTCCATCACTAGCCAATGCTATAGCATCTCTGGAGATGGTATCATTAGGAAGAGATACTTTTTGAGCGCTAAACAGACTATTTAAACCCTGTATTTGGTCACGAATTTTCGCTGCCTGTTCAAAATTTAGTTCTGCTGAAGCCTTAACCATTTGTGACTGCAATAACTCTTGTAATTCTCCGGTTCTTCCTTGAAAGACCATAGCTATTTTTTCCACAGTTTGATGATAGGCTTCAGGAGTAATTAAAGCTTGACAAACACCAGGACAACGACCTAAATCATAGTTAAGACAGGGACGGTCTTTGAATAGAGGTCGTGGACGTTGACGGAGGGGAAACAAACTCTTGACTAAATCTAGGGTTTGTCGGAGTTGTCTCACATCCACAAAAGGGCCATAATAGCGGTCTTTAGAGTTTCCCTTTCTCCGCTTACGAGTGATAAAGATACGGGGATAATCTTCTGACCAGGTTATACAAACATAGGGGTATTTTTTATCATCTTTGAGTAAGACATTGAAATAGGGTTGATGCTGCTTGATGAGATTTGCTTCTAAAGCTAAAGCTTCTGCTTCCGTATCAGTAACGATAAACTCAATATTGTGAATCAAATTAACCATCATACCTATTCGAGGAGTTAGGGGTTGAGACTCCCGGAAGTAGGAACGAACGCGCGATCGCAGTTGCTTTGATTTCCCTATATAAATAATTTCTTCATTTTTCCCTAGCATAAAATATACCCCTGGTTCTGGGGGTATTTCTGCGAGTCTTTGTGCTAATTTGTCTTTCTCTTCTCTTAACCTAGACATCAATAATAAAAAGCTCTTATTTTACCTGTATTTAGCCCTACTCTTTTCTTTTATTTTAAAATAAATCAGACGCTCAATGTGCTAAAATATAAAGGTTGATAGGGTTTATTTAGGGGAATATTGGCTAAATAAGCAGTATAATACTGTATTTTAGGCCAATAAGTCCTAATTTTGCATATTTAAGGAGTATTTTAATCTATGGCAACTCCCCAAGAGCGCATTATACCGACAGATTTAAGCAATGAAATGTCCCAATCATACTTAGAGTACGCAATGAGTGTGATTGTAGGCAGGGCATTACCAGATGCCAGAGACGGTCTCAAACCAGTTCATCGTCGCATTCTATACGCCATGTACGAGTTAGGGTTAACAGCAGATCGTCCTTTTCGTAAATGCGCCAGAGTAGTAGGGGAAGTATTGGGTAAATATCACCCCCATGGAGACGGTGCAGTATATGATGCTTTAGTGAGAATGGCCCAAAGTTTCTCAATGCGTGACCCCCTCATAGAAGGACATGGGAACTTTGGATCCATAGATAACGACCCGCCTGCGGCTATGCGTTACACAGAAAGTCGTTTACAAGCATTTACAACTAATGCCTTACTCAGAGATATAGAAGCAGATACCGTAGACTTTGCCGATAACTTCGATGGTTCACAACAAGAACCAATTGTTCTACCAGCAAGGGTACCACAACTACTGTTAAACGGTTCTTCGGGAATAGCAGTGGGGATGGCGACAAATATTCCCCCCCACAACCTGGCAGAATTGATAGATGGGGTAATAGCTTTAATAGCCGATCGCCACCTCAGCGACACAGACTTGATGCAGTATATACCAGGACCAGATTTTCCCACGGGAGGACAAATTCTAGGTTATAGCGGCATCAAAGACGCCTACACAAACGCGAGAGGTTCAATTACCATGCGGGGTGTGGCAGCTATCGAAAACATCGATAACCGCAAAGAAGCCATAATCGTAACTCAACTCCCCTATCAAACAAATAAAGCAGCATTGATAGAGAAAATAGCAGAATTGGTAAATGATAAACGTCTAGAAGGAATATCAGATATACGCGACGAAAGCGATCGCGATGGGATGCGGATTGTAATAGAATTAAAACGCGACGCCTATCCTCGGGTAGTCCTCAATAACCTGTTTAAACAAACTCCAATTCAAACCAATTTTGGGGCGAATATGGTAGCCTTAATCAACGGAGAACCCCAACTTCTCACTCTCAAACAGTTTCTTACCGTATTCCTAGATTTTCGCGTCGAAACTATCACCAGACGCACCCACTATTTACTACGTAAAGCCGAAGAAAAAGACCACATACTCCAAGGCTTACTGATAGCTTTAGAAAATTTAGACAGAATCATTCAACTAATTCGCCAAGCTGCTGATACTAGTATCGCCAAAGAACAACTAATCAGCGAACTGGGTTTGACTGCGGCCCAAGCGGATGCTATCTTACAAATGCAGCTACGACGCTTAACAGCGTTAGAAGCAGAAAAAATTAGAGCAGAACACGAAGAATTGCAAAGACAAATCACTGATTATCAAGATATTCTCGCCAAAAAAGAAAGAATAGAAGAGATTATCATCAACGAACTGCAAGAAATCAAACAACTACACGGTTCGCCGAGACGGACAGAAATCATACCAGATTTAGGAGAAATAGTCGATACAGATTTAATCGCCAACGAAAAAGCCGTGATTCTGCTAACAGAACAAGGTTATATCAAGAGAATGCCAGTAAGTAACTTTGAAGCGCAAAATAGGGCAACAAAAGGCAAAGCAGGCACAAAAATCAAAGAAGATGACGTAGTAGAACACTTTTTGACCTGTTGCGACCACGATCACCTGTTATTTTTTAGCGATCGCGGTTTAGTTTATTCCCTCAACGCCTATAATATACCCAGCGCTTCTCGTATTGCTAGAGGAACTCCCATAGTCCAAATGCTGCAAATAAATAGCGATGAAAAAATCACCTCCATGGTAGCAGTAACAGAATTTACTGAAGACGAATATCTACTGATGTTAACTCGTCAAGGATTGATTAAAAAAACCTCCCTATCAGCTTTTGCCAATATTCGTAATAGTGGTTTAATCGCAATTTCCCTCAACGAAGGAGACCAACTACGCTGGGTGAGACTAGCTAGGAGTGAAGATAGTATTATTGTAGGTTCTCGTAAAGGCATGGCCATACACTTCAAAGCTAATAATGAAGAACTACGGCCCTTAGGGAGGGCGACTAGAGGAGTTAAAGCGATGAAACTAAAAGCAGGAGACGAATTGATAAGTATGGATATTCTCCCCAGTCAAATCGCTGACTCTATCTCCACGATAGACGAAACAGAAGAAACAGAAGAAGCAGAAGAAATAACCCCAGATATAAGCAATCCCGGTCCTTGGTTATTAGCAATTACCACTGGAGGTTATGGAAAAAGAGTTCCCGTAGGCGCCGTAAGGATACAAAAACGTGCAGGAATGGGATTAAGAATGATTCGTTTTCGTTCAGAAAAAGATCAACTAGCGGCAATTCACGTAGTTAACGAAGAAGACGAATTAATGATTGTTACTAGTCGCGGCATCATCATTAGACAGGCAGTCAACGCCATCTCCATGCAATCTCGCAGCGCCTCGGGTGTAAGAGTACAAAAGTTAGACAGTGAAGATGCGATCGCTGCTGTCGCCTTAGTTCCCGTAACCAGTGAAGAAGTAGAGGAGATAGATTGTGCTGTAGAATCAGAACCAGAAAGTACATAAGTGATAATGGTAAATATATCAAGAGAAAGAGGTTTATTGTCCAACTTGAAATATCTGTGCAGCAGTTAAATTTAGGTCTGGAAAAGTTGGAGAATTTACTACATCTTCACCTCTAAATAAATTAACCACATATTCATTTTCAACTAAATTGTAAACTGAAATAGTTGGTTGTTTAGGGTCTCCAATATATCGGCGACCTCCTAAACCTAAATAATCAACTATCCAATACTCATTGACACCTAATTTTTCATATTCTGCAAGTTTTATTAAGTAATCGTCCTGCCAATTGGTACTTACTACTTCTATAGCTAATTTAATACTCGTACCTTGAGTAATAGTTGACCTCTTGTTCCACATCAGCTCATTTTCCATAGCATTGTTATCCAATACCATTACATCAGGGATATAAGCTGATTTATCTGAATCTATTGCTTTAATTAGTCCCTGTCGAGGGATAAAAAAAGGCAACTTCAGAAGTTCAATATTAACTGATAGTTTTGAGATGAGAAACCCAGCTACTTTTTCGTGAGTTCCAGTAGGTTGCACTTGAAAAATCTCTCCGTTACGTAATTCAAACCGACCATAGCCATCAGGATACCATTCCCAAAACTCCTCTAAAGTGATTAACTTAATATCCTGTGGTTCTACTGAATTTAGCATTTAAGATACTCCTCCTCAAAAGATAACTTTAAAGCCCTACTACAAACCTATCTATGATGATATAGCAATTCTCATACTGGTGAGGTACAGAGGTTATCCTTTTGAGGCACCGAGGCAAGAGAGTTATAGCAGTGACCGCAGTGGTGTTAACAACATTTATCACTAACTTTTCCCCCCCAACCCCCCTTACTAAGGCTATCCTTTATAAGCAACTCACCAAACCCTTGTATAGCAGGGAGCACCGGAGCACGGGAGCAGGGAGAGGGGGTGCAATAAACTTACTCAAAATTGCCAGCCTTGCGGAGAGCGCCTTAGAGGCTGTTTTGTGGTCAATAATCTTGAGTTATTGGGAGGCGCTCTCCGCCACTTCACAAGTTATTTGTGACCCCAAACCATTAACTGGTAAAGGCTGGCAATTTTGAGCAGGTTTTCTCTCGCGGTTTTAAGTAAAATTACTTAAGTTGTGGATAAAATGTATATTGCTATACATTATTTTCTTAAACAAAATCTAAAAAAGCACAAACCCACAAGTAGCGGCTTTTGTCAAGTTTTATGTTAAGAAAGATGTTTATAAAGCATAGCTTACTAAGGGGGGCTTTTCATCATTTTTGTCAACATCTATTGGCTCATTGCTATAGGTACAACCTCATGAGTCCGAAAAATGCTATAACTGGGTTTTGTAAGTTGGATTTGGGATTAGAAATTAAAAAACTATGTTTTCTAGGTAAATTTAGCTAAAATAAAAAGACCTAAGTGTAGAGTGTGAGGAAAACATAATGGCAGTACAGTGGCAACAAGCCCTAGCTGTAGGTAGCTACATCGTTAATCAGCGTTTACAAGGACGTAAACGTTTTCCCCTAGTTTTGATGTTAGAACCCTTATTTCGTTGTAATTTAGCTTGTTCTGGATGTGGAAAAATACAACATCCTCCAGAAATTCTCAAACAAAATCTAACTCCCCAAGAATGTTTTAACGCGGTGGAAGAATGTGGGGCACCAGTTGTCTCAATTCCCGGAGGAGAACCATTACTACACCCCCAAATCGATGAAATTGTTCAAGGGTTAGTAGATAGAAAAAAATTCATCTATTTGTGTACCAATGGTTTACTCTTAGAAAAAAGTCTCAAGAAATTTAAACCATCCCCCTACTTAACCTTTAGTGTACATCTTGATGGTTTAAAAGAGTGGCATGATAACTGTGTAGACCGCCAGGGAGTATTCGATACAGCAGTAAAAGCCATTAAAGCAGCTAAAGCCGCAGGATTTCGAGTAACTACCAATACAACTATTTTTGACGGTGCTAATCCCGAAAAAATGCAGGAGTTTTTTGACTTTGTACAAAGCCTAGGTACAGATGGTATGATGATATCTCCAGGTTATAGCTACGAGTGGGCACCAGATCAAGAACATTTTCTCACCAAAGAACAAACACGCGCCCTATTTAGACAAATTCTCAACCCCTGGAAGAGTGGCCAAAAAAATTGGAACTTTAATCATAATCCTCTCTTTCTTGACTTCTTAATGGGAGAGAGAGAATATGAATGCACTCCCTGGGGAAGTCCCAGCTATAGTGTCTTAGGATGGCAAAAACCCTGTTATCTACTTAACGAAGGACATTATCGCACCTTTCAAGAATTGTTAGAAAAGACTGATTGGGATAACTATGGCAGAGCTTCTGGTAATCCTAAATGTGCCAACTGTATGGTACATTGTGGTTATGAACCCACAGCAGCAACTGATTCTCTACAACCATCTAACATGGGTAGAGCCTTAACTAGTCTTTTTGGTTAATCATATCAGATTGGAGTTAAGCTGACTCTCCGTAAAATAGTTTTATAGCAGTGCTCGTTGTAGTGTTCCGCTCATTAGATAAACTTTCCCCCCAAACCCTTATTAAGGGGGGCTTTATAAGGAACTCTGAAATCCTTGTATAGCAGGGAGAGGGGGAGCAGGGGAGCAGGGGAGAGGGGGAGAAATTTTAAGTAAAATTACTTAAGTTGTGGATAAAATGTATATTACTATACATTAATTTCTTAGACAAAATCTCAAAAAGCACCAACTTGTGGGTAAGTGCTTTTTGAGATAATGAACATGGTTTTAGTTTTGATGAAATTTAGTTTCCATTTTCCGTAGTAGGGGCGCTCATACTTGCGCCCTTCCTTCGGCTTGCGCTTCAAGACTTCAAAACTCATTACTCATTACTCATTACTCATTACTCATGTTTGGTGCGTTACGCTTAGGCTAACGCACCCTACTAGCTACTGGCTTTTAGGTTAAGAAATATGCTTATCAAGCATAGCTTAAAAAAAGTCGGGCTATCTCTCGCGCGACGGTTATTTTAGGTATAGTTTGGCTAATATTTCGCAATCTTAGGTTAAAATTTGATTCAACAGGAGGAACTAGTAACAAGGAAAAAAACAATCAATGATCGCAGTAGCAATATTGGCAGCAGGGCGAGGCACCAGGATGAAATCTCAACAGCCTAAAGTTTTACACGAATTAGGAGGACGCTCCCTAGTAGAAAGAGCGATTCAAAGCTGTAAATCAATTAACCCCTCCCGTTCTTTAGTTATTGTTGGTTATCAAGCCGAACAAGTAAAACAAGCCTTAGCTCATTGCCAAGGCTTAGAATTTGTAGAACAAGAACAGCAGTTAGGTACAGGTCACGCTATTCAAAAACTTATTCCGGTTTTGGGAGATTTCAGTGGAGATTTACTAGTTTTAAACGCAGATGTCCCCCTCCTACGGCCAGAAACAATCGAAAGTCTTATAAAAACTCATCAAAAAAATCAAAATTCAGCAACTCTATTAACAGCTCATTTACCTAATCCCACTGGTTATGGGCGTGTTTTTTGTGATGGTCAAAATCAAGTTACTCAAATCGTCGAAGACAAAGACTGTAACGCCGCTCAAAAACAGAATCATCGCATCAATGGCGGGATATATTGTTTTAATTGGCCAAAATTAGTCGAAGTCTTGCCAAAACTCACCGCTAATAACCAGCAACAGGAATACTATTTAACAGAAGTTTTTGATTATCTCAACAATGTGATGGCAGAAGATGTTTCAGACTATCTCGAAATTAGTGGAATTAACGATCGCCTTCAATTAGCCGCCGCCTACGATATTCTTCAGGTGAGAATCAAAGAAAACTGGATGAAAGCCGGAGTCACTATGATTGCTCCAGACACCATCACCATTGATGATACAGTAGAATTAGCACAAGACATCATTATTGAGCCACAAACTCATCTTCGGGGTAACACTAAAATAGGTAGTGGTAGTCGGATTGGACCTGGTACTATGATAGAAAATAGTCAAATAGGCGAAAATGTTACTGTAAATTATTCTGTAGTAAGTGATAGTAAAGTTGCTACAGGAACTAGGGTTGGTCCCTATGCCCATCTTCGAGGGGAAGCTAATATAGGTGAGAGTTGTCGCATTGGCAATTTTGTAGAGATTAAGAAAACCACTATCAATGAACAAACTAACGTAGCTCATTTAAGTTATCTTGGAGATGCTACCTTAGGGAAAAAAGTCAATATAGGTGCAGGAACAATTATCGCTAACTACGATGGGGTGAAAAAGCATCAGACAACAATAGGCGATCGCACTAAAACCGGAGCTAATAGTGTCCTAGTAGCACCAGTAACCCTAGGAGAAAATGTAACCGTTGGTGCGGGTTCAGTCATCACTCAAGATGTAATCGATGATGCTTTAGCCGTAGCTAGAACGCGACAAGTAGTATACGAAAACTGGAGTACTCGTTCAAAATAGATTTAGTAGAGAGATTTAATTATGGCAGATGTAATTGATTATCAAATTTATGGTTCTGATTTACAATTAGTAGAGATAGAATTAGACCCTCGTGAAGGTGTAAGGGCAGAAGTCGGCACCATGACCTATATGGAATCAGGAATAAATATGGAGACTTCCTCTGGTGGTGGTTTATTTGCTGGCTTTAAACGCATGTTAACTGGAGAAGGTTTCTTTATTACTACCTTTGTTAACGAAGGGAGAAAAAAAGCCCGTGTTGGGTTTGCGGCACCTTACCCAGGTAAAGTTGTTCCCGTGGATTTAGCAGAAGTGGGTGGTAGATTTTTATGTGAAAAAGATGCTTTCTTATGCGCGGCTAAAGGTATTGATATTAATGTCGCTTTTACGAAAAGACTGGGGGCAGGGTTTTTCGGTGGTGAAGGTTTTATCCTCCAAGAATTAAGAGGGGATGGTTTAGCTTTTATCCACGCCGGAGGCACTCTTATTGCTAAGCAATTAGATAGTGGTGATGAGTTACGAGTAGATACTGGCTGTATTGTGGGATTTTCCCCTACTGTAGATTATGATATAAAGTTTGTGGGTGGGTTTAGAAATGCTCTATTTGGTGGTGAAGGGTTATTTTTAGCTAGTTTAAAAGGTCCTGGTCTTGTTTACTTACAAAGTCTACCTCTCTCAAAACTGGTAGAAAGGATTCAAGCTTCTATGGTTTTTCCTACTAGTAGCGATTGATTAGATAATTATCTGGTGCGTTACGCGCTCCGCGCTAACGCACCCTACAGGCTACAGGTTGTCGGTAGCGTATAAAAACGAGGTTCGTAGTTGGACTTTAGTCCATCTTAAGCGATCGCTGATTAACTACGAGGTTCGTAGCTAAATTTTGTAGGTTGGGCCATTGGAAAACGAAACCCAACAATAATTTGATTAGCATCTACTTGAGTTGTTGGGTTGCACTTTGTTTAACCCAACCTACAGGCTAAATTTCGTAGGTTGGGTTGAGTCAACGAAACCCAACAATAATTTTATTATAGCAATGAGCGTTGTAGTGTTAACAATATTTAGATAAACTTTTCCCCCCAACCCCCCGCAAACTCGGGGGGCTTTTCATAATAACTGTAAACATCTATTTGCTCATTGCTATAGCATCTACTTGAGTTGTTGGGTTGCACTTTGTTTAACCCAACCTACAGGCTTACAGAGTCTACCTCTCTCAAAACTGGTAGAAAGGATTCAAGCTTCTATGGTTTTTCCTACTAGTAGCGATTGATTAGATAATTATCTGGTGCGTTACGCGCTCCGCGCTAACGCACCCTACAGGCTACAGGTTGTCGGTAGCGTATAAAAACGAGGTTCGTAGTTGGACTTTAGTCCATCTTAAGCGATCGCTGATTAACTTGCTATAGGTTTTTTAAAATGAACTATATTTTGTTATAATAAAATATTCAAATAAAAGTAACAATTTTATGTATCAAATACCCTATTTTCTCCTCAGCAGAATATTACTAGAATTTGACGATGAAAGCAAAGAGATTATTAAAGATATATCTGCCGCAGCTTTTAGCGATGATGAGCATTTGTGGGTAGGTTCTGATGAAATGATTGGAGTGGAACGCTTATCCCGAATTAATCATAACTTCTACGGAGAACACAAACGTTATTTACTACAAGATTACATAGAGTTGTTTAATACCGAAGATGAAATAGATATAGAGGGAATGGATTATGCCGAGGGTTATCTGTGGTTAACTGGTTCTCATAGTACTAAACGGAAAAAAGTTAAGGGAAAAAGTGATGAAAAAGATATAGAACGATTGATGACAGTTACTACTGATTTGAATCGGTTTATACTAGCAAGAATACCAGTAATTAATGGAGAATTAGTAAAATCTTGCGCCCCAACTGAAGGCAAACAACTATCAGCAGCTTCTCTAGAAAAAAGTGGCGATCGCAACATTCTTTGGGATTTATTGAAAGAAGATGAACATATCGGACCATTCATTACTGCTGGTATCCCCTCAAAAGAAAATGGTTTAGATATCGAAGGTCTAGCAGTAGCAGGAGATAAGCTATTTTTAGGTTTACGAGGTCCAGTATTGCGTGGTTGGGCAGTTATTCTGGAGATAGAAACCGAACTAAGTGAACCTGCAATACTCACTCTCAAGCCATTCACCGACCAAGGAGAAAAGTATAGAAAGCACTTTTTTGATTTAGAGGGAATGGGAATCAGAGAATTATGTATTAGAGACGAAGATATTATTATTCTAGCAGGTCCTAGTATGGATCCAGAAGGAGAAATGCGCGTATTTTCCTGGAAAAATGCTTTAGAAAATTTAGATGATTTAATCCACTCCGAAGAAAATGGCGATTTGAAATCCTTGTTTGACTTACCCTTTACTATTGGGTCAGATTACGCTGAAGGATTAGCTTTATATTCTTATTTAGAACAAAATGATAGTCTGATGATTTTTTATGATTCCCCCAATCCCGAAAGGTTGAAAAGTGATGAGCAAATATTTGTTGATGTTTTCCGTTTGTAATTATAAAATTTAATTATAGCGTTTTTAAGTTTACTGAGGTACGGAGGTTAACGGATTTAGGGAACACCGGAACAGAAAATGTACCTCACTTGCTGTGAAATTGCTATATGTCAATTATTGAAAAGTCCTGCCAAAATCTTTAAAGTAAATTATTTCACGTAGAAATTGTTTTATAAGCCTGTTGAGGATGGTTAATTTGTTCAGGATACCTTAACTGTAATAAACCTTCATCTATCATCGGATTTACATAATGATTTCGGATACTATCTGGTTCTCTATTTAATAATTCTGCTAATGTTCGGAGAGATAAATAATGTTCGGAGCAAATTTTGAGAATCACATCTCTCATCTGTTTGGGATTAGCACGACGTTTTTCTCTTACTGATTTAGCTATCTCTATTAGCTTTTCCTTATGTTCGGAGTTTAACTCACTATGTTCGGAGTTTGAGTCTTTATGTTGAGAGTTTAAGTCTTTATGTTCGGAGTCTGTTGACAATGACAATTGTTGTAACTGGTTGCGATTCAATACTGCAAAGGATAAGAACTCCAGTGATTTTGAAAAGAGTAAGTAGGGTGAAAAGAGAAGGTCGCTTCAAAAAGAAAAAGTCGGTTTTGGGCTTTCTCCCGGAGCTCCCTTGCAACCTTCACCAACTTTTTTTAGCAAAACCTACGCAGTATTGGGTTGCGATTAGATAGACTATAATGTGTTCCTCTGCCTTTACCTGATTGCTTTAAACATCCTTTTTGTACTAACTTTCTTAAGCATTCACCTATATCTCTGGAATGTTCTTTTCTATAGCGTTGTATGTCAATATTTTGACGGTTTACAATGTGGATAGGATATAGACGCCGATTTAATTTATGGAGGTTGGGCAAGGGGAAAATTTATTTCTTGCTATAGACTGGTTACAAAGGTCAAACTCTATTAAAATAGATAAAAATGTTGTGTGGTGAGCAATTTTAACTTGAAGACCAGTTAAAAAAACCTAAAACCGCGCCACCAGCCTTCACTTCAACGAAACTTCTCACCCGTAATTAGTATTTGCTACACTTTGGGCTAATCTAGTACTCTATTCTAAATTTTTAAATTGATAATGGTCAGTAAATTGCAGCTAAATGAGTTACCTTCAGTAAATCTGGAACACAAATCTAAGCTACCTTTAACTAGTGGTATTTATTTCGTAATTGATAATCTTCAACAAGTCTTATACATAGGCAAAGCCATTAATTTGTGCTGGCGTTGGAGAAATCATCACCGCTTTGAACAATTAGTGGAAATTAATAAAACTAATCCAGTTCATATTGCTTGGTGTGAAATTCAGATAGAAAAGCTAGATAAAGCTGAAAATGATTATATAAAACTTTATAAGCCGAAGTTAAACTACACTAGAGTTCCGAGTATTAATTATGGTGATTTTACCTTTGCGTTAAGTAAGCTCACTCGTAATACAATAGGTGTGGGGTTTTTTAAAAAACCTTTTGGATATCAGTTAGTATTAGTTTATCCAACTTTTCAAAAAAATGCCTCTAGAAAAATTGGACAACTGATTATTCAATGTTCCCAAGGTTTTAGTTGGAAAAAAGATTATCTACTCAAAAAATCTCCAACTTGGCTTGGTTCTTATGAACATTCTACAGAACCAAACCTTTTAAAGATCTATATAGTACCTTGTGTTTCTTATGGACTATTTTGGATTGAATGTAATAAAAGAGCAGAGCCTACTTTGATAGCGGGGGTAATGATGAGATTGATTACTTGGAAGCCAGATAATAACCTAATTGATACTAATTCTCTGCTAGATATTACTACTTTGGATAATTTAATTAATCAGAGTACATCTATTTAACAATTTACAATTCTACATTTCCGCCTTCGCGCCTTCGCGCATTTTACCACTACAAGCAACTTTTGAAAAAGATACAATCCAGGAGTATAACCGTAGTTGTGAATGCTTATCAAAAGCAAGTGCAGCGAGATCCAAATACTAATCAAAGAAAAGTATAATTAAATTAATAGTAGTGCTTTTATCTATCAACTATCTTTATGAAATATAATAATAACTTAGAGACATCTCTAATCTGTGAACTGTGTGAGAGAGAAAGACATAAACTAACTATACATCACTTAATTCCGCGGCAGATGGTTAAGCGCAAAAAAGTTGACCCGGGACCTACTATTAATATTTGTAGTTGCTGTCATGGCCAGCTACATAGACTCTATAGTAATAGTTATTTAGCTTTGCATCTGAATACCGTCAATAAAATCAAAGATGACCCAAAAATGCGTCGCTTTATTGCTTGGATTCAGAAGCAAAGCAAAACTAGAGTAAAAATTAGCTCTCCTCGGGTTCGTATGTAGAAGCAACAGACAATTCTTCAAGCTGTTTTT
This sequence comes from Johannesbaptistia floridana, assembly GCF_057440575.1. Lineage (NCBI taxonomy): Bacteria > Bacillati > Cyanobacteriota > Cyanophyceae > Chroococcales > Cyanothrichaceae > Johannesbaptistia > Johannesbaptistia floridana. The sequence continues at coordinate 18,013 of NZ_JALKVM010000013.1, read as the reverse complement.
CTGGCACTTGTGCTGGTGCATCTGTGAGTAAACAACTAGCCTGTTGAGTTTTGGGGAAGGCGATTACATCTCTGATTGATTCTTCCCTGGCTAAAAGCATCACTAGGCGGTCTAAACCGTAGGCAATACCACCATGGGGAGGAGTGCCGTATTCAAAGGCTTCTAGTAAAAAGCCGAATTTTTCCTGGGCTTCTGCTTGAGATAGTCCAATTGTAGTAAATACTTGTTCTTGAATCTCTTTTTGATAGATACGCAGACTACCTCCTCCGATTTCTATGCCGTTTAAGACTAGGTCATAGGCTTGAGCCCTTGCAGTTTTTAAATCCTCTATATCTTCCAGATAGGGGGCAGTAAAGGGGTGATGGAGTGCTTCTAATCGTTTTTCCTCTTCATTCCATTCAAACATGGGAAATTCAACTACCCAAAGAAGATTGAGTTTTTCCTGGTCAATTAATCCCATTTCCTGGGCAATAAATAGGCGCAAACGATCTAGGGTTTTATTCACCATAGCCGTATCTCCTGCTGCAAATAGGAGTAAATCTCCTGGTTTTGCGGCGGTTTTTTCTAAAATTTCTGCTTTTTGTTCTGGTGTTAAATTGTCTTTAATCGCTCCAATGGTATCGATTTCTCCTGATTCTCTCACCCGAATGTAAGCTAATCCCTTAGCACCTGCGATCGCCGCTTCTTTGAATATGTCTCCTCCTGGCTTGATTCTCACGTTGGAGATTGTTTCATTTCCTCCAGGAATGGGTAATATTTTCACTTTTCCCCCACTCTTCGCTGCTTGGGAGAATACTTTAAACTTACAGTTTTTCACTGTCTCGGTGACATCTACTAGTTTTAGGTCGAAGCGGGTATCTGGTCTATCTGTGCCGTAGGCTTCCATGGCTTTGGCGTAGGTTAATCTAGGAAAGGGGGTAGACAGGTCTATTCCCTTAACTTGTTTAAATATATAACTAATTAACTTTTCATTTAAGTCAATTACTTCATCAAGGGACAAAAAGCTCATTTCCATATCTAACTGGGTAAATTCCGGCTGTCGGTCTGCCCGGAGGTCTTCATCACGGAAACAGCGAGCAATTTGATAGTAGCGATCGCACCCTGACACCATCAGTAACTGTTTAAATAATTGGGGAGATTGGGGTAAAGCATACCAATCTCCTGGGTTAACTCTAGAAGGTACTAAATAATCTCTAGCGCCTTCGGGAGTTGACCGAGTTAAGATTGGGGTTTCTACTTCAATAAAATCCTGTTCATCTTCTAGATAGCGACGAATTGCTTTAACTACCCCATGACGTAAACGTAGATTAGACTGCATTCTTTCTCTACGTAAATCCAGATAACGGTATTTAAGGCGTAAATCTTCCCTTACTGACTCAAAATCACTTGTAGATACTTGAAAAGGTAACATTTTGTTAACTGTATTGAGTATTTCAATACTTGAGGCATAGATTTCTACTTCTCCGGTAGGCAACTTAGGGTTAAGGGATTCCTCTGGACGTTGACTAACGGTGCCTGTAACTTTTACTACATATTCACTGCGCAGACTTTCTGCTACGGGGTAGGATTCTGGAGTCTTTTGAGAATTACTAGCGATTTGGACAATGCCTGTGCGATCGCGCAGGTCTATAAATATTACTCCTCCGTGGTCGCGTCGGCGATCCACCCAACCACACACAGTAACCGTTTCTCCAATTTGTTTAGCTCTAAGATTGCCGCAATAATCAGTTCGCATTTATTTAGTATAGTATATCTTTTTGAGTTTTTTCCGTATACAAGTATACGCATAGTTGGTAATAACTGGGGAAACTTTTTTCCCCCAATCATGTTAAGTAGGAGTATGACTTAATCCAGGTAATAAATTTTTCCTCTCCTACTATTTACCTCTATGTTACACTAAAGCACCCGTTCCTGATAAGACTGAATCAGAAACTCGTGCTGCCTTGAGCATGTGGTAAGTAATCAGTAATTGGGTAATAGCCAAAGGATAACTAGAGAGAATTTCTCCAGTGGTGCCAACCACCTTACCAATATCTTGATTCCCCTCAACACTGCAAAACTGTCCTAAATAGGGAACTTCTCCACACAAAACATGTTCTAATTCATTTACTTGTTCTGCCGTTGCATGACCATCGATTTCTAGGACATCTACTGGTTTACCCATATCCCTGTCTAATTCTAAACGAATTGCCTCTCCTAGGTGAGAACCGTCTGGAGTCAAGAAGTGAGAAAAATCAGGGTGAGGAATAGTCGGGCGAAGAACTAGTCTGACATTTAACAGTAAATCATCTAACTTGTTTTCATCGCTGGGGTAGAAACTAACCACTACATCAGCCCATTGGCGCTGAGGACGAATATAAGCTTCTGAATCCGGCTCTCTTTTGCGTAACTGTGCTATTACTTGTTCTTCAGTATAGCCACGTTTGCGAGTATCTCTTTTTATCTTCCAAGCGCCGCGTAATTCTTCTGGAGGTGCTAAATAAACTTTCACATCATAGGTGTCGCGCATTGCCCGAGTTGAGTAGCCCAGTAAACCTTCTACGATGATAAATTGACGTGGTTCAATATATTCTGGAGGGTCGAACATACCCGTATCATGGTTATAGATAGGTTTGAGGATTGATTGTCCGGTGCGCAACAAGCTTAAATGTTGCTGCATAATATCTAGATAATTACAGTCAGGATGTAGAGCTGAGATACTTTTTTCGGCACGTTGGACACGGTCATAACGGTGGTAGTCATCAGTACATATTACAGTTACTTTTTCTTCTCCAAGTATTTGGGCGATTCCTTTGGTTAAGGTTGTTTTACCAGCAGCACTATCGCCGACAATACCTAAAATGATGGGACGGTGACTCATGATTATATGATTATATTAGGGTTTTTGAGATTAATCAATGGTTAAAAAAAATATTGACCATCGATTAAGTTATTATTTCATAGATTAGACACTATATAGCATTTTTCGGACTCATGAGGTTGTACCTAACTCTCTTGCCTCTCTTGCCTCTCTTGCCTCCTGCCTCGGTGCCTCAAAAGGATAACCTCTGTACCTCACCAGTATGAGAATTGCTATAGTTAATTACTGATGATTTTTGATAGCAAAGCCTGATTTACTCCGAGGAGTTGACAAATTTCCGTTAAAGCCTGTTTTTCTAAACTAGACATCGGTTTATCTGTAATAGCCAGATTATAACTTAGTTGCAATATGTTTCCTGCTTCAGCGCTAGTAACTCTCACAGATTTAATTGCAGCTACTGCCTCTTGTTTAAATTTTCTTTTATTAGTTTGACATAGGGCCACAATTTCTTCTAAATTGATATCAGCAGCAATTATTTGTTGAATTTCTCTAATCAAACTAGCTTCATAGGGATTAATTTCTCCATCAGCGATCGCCACATACAGTAAACACAGCATCAAGATAGAAATTTTCTCCCGTGATAACTGTAGTTTACTAATTCCTAAGCTTTCCGTTGACACCAGAACTTCTGTAATAGTTTCATCTATCTTGTGCCAAGTTATTTTAGTATTTTTTTGTTGATGTCGTAAACTCAAGATATCCAGACAAATTAGTTCTAAACTTTTAAAACGAATGGGAATAAGTGGATGAGTAGAAAACCATTCATTAGAGAAGGTTGAGGCTGAGAGTTTAGCGATTTCCTCGTATTGTTGGCGTAGGGAATCTATAATTTGATTCTCTTGGGATAAACACAGACCACTAGAGGTTTTAAAAAAGACATTTGCGGCGCTAATTAAGCTACCACTACAGAGTAAACCGATGCGGTCTGCGGATATTTCTGCCGCCCGAGACCACTGTAATACTAATCTCGCTAATTCGTAACTAATTTGTTCATTTTCTAAGAGGATTGACTTAACTGGATAAGAATTATGTTCAAATAAAACGTGACCTAATTCATGTCCAATTACAAAAGCTATTTCTACTGGTTGAAAATCTTTGACAATTGCCGAAGAAAGTACTAAATCAAAATGCTTTCCTACTGCATAAACTCCTGCATTGTAATCGCTTTGCTGTTGTACATAGAGATTTCCTTCAAAATTATCACCAATTCGATTCAAACATTCTTGGTATAAGCTATATAAGTCTGGTAGTAAAGATTCAGTAACTCTCAAGGCATTTCCCAACAAATAACGTCTAGTTAAGTTTGATTGACGGTTTTGACGAGAATGTTCTGAAAAAGCCTTTAAATAATCAGAGTTGCGCATTTTTTGCCAGAGTTGCGCTTCATAACCAAATCTTAAAGCATGAAGAAGGGAAGACATGATTTATATTAGTAAGTTGCTAATAATTCTAAATTATAACGATATAAGGCTACAGGATGATTAACGGCTTTGAAATAATTAGGGTCTTGTGGTGATAAGTAAATGGCGGTAATTTGTTCTCCTTTGATTTTACCGGATTCTGTAAGTAAATAAGCAGTAGTTGTTTCTACTTCGTTGAAGTAGATTTTGCCTTGACGGCGAAAAATTTGTTTAATCATTTCTGTAGCTATGAAGCGATTATCGCCTATTTTTTCAGTTTTTCTGCCAGTTACTTGAGATATTACTTTTCCTTGGGGAGATAAATAAGTTATTTGTTTGTTGGGGTTATTTGGATCTACTTTCACAGTGATAATTTTATCGCCACCTAGGTAAGCTTGAGCGATATTTAAGCCATTGAAAGCGCGATCTGGAACTATAGGTAGTTTTTTGGGGACTGCTGCTGGGATAACTGATTTTTTAGTATTAAAAAAATAGTTTTTGTAAAATCTTACTTTGAATTCTACTGCTTGATTTAAATATTTACTATTCTCCACAAAACCTGGTGTAACTAGAGCAGGTGCTAAAGGTGCTACCTGTTCTACTAGGGTACTAGTAACAGACCAAGTTCCCTCCATCCAAGAAGGGTAGATTAATTCGCCATTAGGTAATTCCACCTCAGGTTTACTCTGCCAATGGGGAAATTTAGCTAAACGTTCGGTTAACTCTGCGGCTTGGGCTGCTGAAGTGGTACTAAGAAGTAGTAGTATTAGAATTAAGCAAATAGTTTTAAAAAGTCTCATCTGAATTTTGATTAATGGATCTAACCATTATTATCCCTGTTTTAAATGAAGCTGACAATTTAGGGAGCATACTCACAGGTATTGGGAGTAGTAGTGAGGTAGAAGTGATTGTGGTCGATGGCGGTAGTAGTGATGATACAGTAGCGATCGCCAAATCCTTCGGCTATCAAGTTATTATTTCTCAACAAAGAGGTCGCGCTTTTCAAATGAATTTAGGTGCCGCCAAAGCCAAGGGAGATATTTTACTCTTTCTCCATGCTGATACCTTGTTACCGTCCAACTATCTTGAGCTTATTAGGCAAACTATAGCACAGCCTAGGACTATAGCAGGAGCTTTTAGTTTACAAATACAGGGAGAACAAAAATCCCTGCGTTTGATAGAAACTTCAGTAAACTTGCGCTCCCGTTACTTATCTTTTCCCTACGGCGATCAAGGTATTTTTCTTTTGGCGACTACCTTCAAGGATATGGGAGGTTTTCGCCTCATCCCCATTATGGAAGATTTTGAATTAATTTATCAACTGCGCCAAAGGGGTAAAATTAGAATTATTCCTCAACCTGTATTAACTTCTGGACGCCGTTGGCAAAAGTTAGGAGTATTTAAAACCACATTAATTAATCAACTCATGATTCTTGGCTATTGGGGGGGTATATCTCCTGAAAAACTAGCTAGGTTTTATAGCGTTACGCGCCGTTAGAAAAAGATGTTTTGCCGGGCGATCGCCCTTTTGAGTCTTGAAGTAATAAGTAATGAGTAACGAGTAAGAAGTCTTTACGTCTTTACGTCTTTAAGTAATGAGTTAAAGAATTGATGCTCAACGCTTAAAAATTGGTATACCGAGTGCAAGATATGGGAAATACGAGAAATGAACTTTTTCTGAGGTTAATTTAGTACATAAGTTCTGGTGCAAGATATGCGTTAGAAAAAGATGTTTTGCAGGCGATCGCCAATCACAATAATAAATATAGCTGTGCTCGTTGTAGTGTTCGGCTCATTAGACTCATATCTTGCAGGTTACTGACATAATTTGGTGCGTTACGGGCTTCGCACGCTTCACACCCTACAACTACTCATTACTCATCTAACGGTGCGTTACGGCAATCCGTTATCTTACTTGTGATTTCCCAAAGATAACGACAGCCTAACGCACCCTACTACAAGTACTACTCATTACTCATTACTCGTTACTCATTACTCATCTAATGGTGCGTTACGGGCTTCGCACGCTTCACACCCTACAACTACTCATTACTCATCTAACGGTGCGTTACGGCAATCCGTTATCTTACTTGTGATTTCCCAAAGATAACGACAGCCTAACGCACCCTACTACTCACCACTTTGTTAGATTACTTTGAGAAGAATCAAAACAACCTAAATATGTCAGATGCGTCACAGAAAGTAAAGACAGCCGAAGCAAATTGCCCTGAGTTAAGAGATTCTCAAGTGGTTGAAGCTACTATTGTTAATGAACCTCAATTAAAACAACGTTTAGTATCAGCGAGTATGGCAGCAACAATTGAAACAATTAAACTTTTCCTTCCTCCTGTGGGCATTGCTATTGAATCTGTGAAGGCTTATCGAAATCCTTAATATTTTTTTCATATCGTAGAAAGAATATGTAGGGGCGTTATCCTGGACAAAAATAAAATCAAAACTCATTACTCATCTGACTACAGGCTACCTTCTTACTCATTACTCATTACTTATTACTCATTACTCATCTAATGGTGCGTTACGGCAATCCGTTATCTTACTTGTGATTTCCCAAAGATAACGACAGCCTAACGCACCCTACTACAAGTACTACTCATTACTCATCTAATGGTGCGTTACGGCAATCCGTTATCTTACTTGTGATTTCCCAAAGATAACGACAGCCTAACGCACCCTACTACTACTACAAGTACTACTCATTACTCATTACTCATTACTTCAAAACTCATTACTCATCTAGGTGCGTTACGGGCTTCGCACGCTTCACACCCTACTAATGCTGCTTCAAAACTTCAAGACTTCAAAACTCATTACTCATTACTTATTACTTCAAGACTCAAAAGGGCGATCGCCAATCATAAGCATAATTGAAAATCGCCCTTTACACCTAAAGAGAAGGTTTATGAGTATGCCAAGGAGTTGCCTGTTCATAAGCGTAGGCAGTTTGTAGCAAGAGAGATTCTTGTAAAACATTACCGATTAATTGCATACCAATAGGTAACCCTTGTTGATCAAAACCACAGGGAACACTAATTCCGGGTAATCCAGCCAAATTAACAGGAATAGTCATCAAATCCATTAAATACATACTCAGAGGATCGGCGGTTTTTTCTCCTGCCTTAAAGGCGGTATTAGGTGCCGTAGGAGAAACTAAAACATCTACTTCAGCGAAAGCTGCTTCAAAATCCTGTTTAATCAAAGTACGCACTTTTTGAGCTTTCAGATAGTAAGCATCATAGTAACCAGCAGATAAAGCATAAGTACCTAACATAATTCGACGCTTAACCTCGACTCCAAAGCCTTCGGCACGAGTTTGAGTATACATAGATAGAAGATTATCTCCCGATTGGCGCAAACCATATCTAACAGCATCGTAACGGGCTAAATTAGCAGAAGCTTCAGAGGGGGCGATGATATAGTATGTAGGCAAACCATAGCGAAAACGAGGACAGGAAATAGTTTTCACTTCAGCACCCAGCTTTTCCAACTCTTGAATCGCTGTTTTGACAGTATCGGCCACCTCTGAATCTATACCTTCACCAAAAGTCTCTTCAATAATGCCGATTTTGATTTTTTTAGGTAACTCAGGTTTGAGTAAGCTGGGATAATCAGGTATTTCCACCTTAATACTAGTAGAATCTTGGGGGTCTTGTCCGGCGATCGCTTTTAGTAAAATTGCTGCATCCTCCACACTATTAGCAAAAGGACCAATTTGATCCAAAGAAGAAGCATAGGCAACCAAACCATAGCGAGATACTAGGCCATAAGTTGGTTTCATTCCTACTACTCCACAAAAAGAAGCAGGTTGACGGATGGACCCCCCAGTATCAGACCCTAAAGCTACCACACATTCATCAGCGGCCACAGCGGCGGCAGAACCTCCAGAAGACCCTCCAGGTACCCTAGATAAGTCCCAGGGATTTCCCGTCATGCCGAAGGCGGAATTTTCTGTAGAACCTCCCATAGCAAATTCATCTAGATTTGTTTTCCCTAGAATAACTGCCCCAGAATCTTGCAGTTTACGAGTTACTGTAGATTCATAGGGAGGTACAAAATTTCCCAGAATTTTAGAACCACAGGTAGTTTTTACCCCTTCAGTACAAAGATTATCTTTAACAGCAATAGGGATTCCGGCTAAAATGCCCACATCTTCTCCTGCTGCTAATTTCTCATCTACTTGTTTGGCTTGAGATAAAGCTTTATCTCCTGTCACTGTTAAAAAACTGTGTACTTTTGGTTCTAATGTGGCGATTTTATCTAAATAGGCTTGAGTAATTTCTACTGCTGAACACTTTTTTTCTATTAGTTGTTGGTGTAACTCACGAATAGACGTCATTTTTATATTTTATCCCTTTACAAATACCAAATATTGTATACTTTTTAATCCCCTTCGGGCGAGGCAGCTATGCAGGAGGCAAGAGAGGCAAGAGAGGGAAGATTTTTAGTTAAAGTAAAGCCTTTGTGCCTCGCCCAATCGGTTTAAGTCTCCCAACAAAGTCTTAGATTTGGTGGTCTGCGGTTAGACTGAGAGCAAAGCACCAGTACTCTTGTACTAACTTAGCGGTCAGAAAAATTCATTCATTTAGTGGTTTCGGTGGGTTTTTTGGTTCAAAACAGTAAGTATAAATACTAAAAAAAACTCATTACTCATTACTTCAAAACTCATTACTCAAAAGGGCGATCGCCAAAAAATCTACGAGACTTGCCAAAAAATAAAATAAATCTATTCTTTTAGAGATTTGTTGAGAATTTTAGATTTAATAGTAATTGAGAAAATAGAGGAATAAATATGGATAGTCCAGCGATCGACACCAAAGACATTCAACCAGACAATGAGGAATTAAGTAAAGCTACCTATCCTCTTGGAGCCCATTATCGCGATACTTACGTAACCTTCGCGGTTTATTCTCGTAATGCGACGCGGATTTTATTAGAAATCTACGAGAAACCCACGGAGGAAGATGCTAGTCAAGAATATTTAATGGTAAAAAATCCAGAAGATAATATATGGCGTGTCCGAGTAACTGGACTAAAACCGGGTACCTACTATGCTTTTCGCTGTTGGGGACCTAATTGGGAATATGTAGAAGGTTGGCAAAGAGGTAATAGTAATCTAGGCTTTAAAGAGGATGTAGATAGCCAAGGAAACCGTTTTAACCCCAATAAAATCTTATTTGACCCCTATGCTAGAGAATTATCTCACGATGTAGAAACACCAGAGATGTTAGCGGCAGGGCAAACAATGCAAATGTATGCAACGGGAGACTTTCCCTACCGAGGAGTTAAGTGCCGAGAGTATGATAGTGGTAAATGGGCACCAAAAGGAATTGTTCTGGCTAAAGATGAGAAAGATACGGGGAAAAGACCCTATTTAACCCCAGAAGAATCTATTATTTACGAAACCCATGTAAGGGGACTAACTAGACATGAATCAGCATGTAAGTTACAGGATATTCTTCAAAATATACCAGGATATGAAGAGGTGGTTAATGTACCTGAAGCTTATCGCGGTACCTATGCGGGTGCAGCTTATATGGCTAAATATATCAAAGCTTTGGGGTTTACTACCGTTGAATTGTTACCAGTACAAGAAACTGCTAACGACCTCAACCAAGATGACAGACCTGCTGGTAACTATTGGGGTTATATGACTTTCGGTTATTTTGCCCCTGACCGTCGTTACGCCTACGATAAATCTCCAGGAGGACCAACCAGAGAATTTAAAGCTATGGTTAAGGCTTTTCACGACGAAGGTTTAGAAGTTTATCTAGATGTGGTTTATAATCACACTGGGGAAGGAGGTAACTGGGAAGGAGATCTAAATACCACTGGTTTTGTTTGCTTTGGTGGTTTTGATGCGTCAGAATATTATCAGTTAACTCATAATAACTATATCGTAGATGGAGCCACAGGCTGTGGTAACCAATTAAACTATTCTAGAAGTGTAACTCAAAACTTAGTTTTGGATTCATTGCGCTACTGGTTAGAAGAAATGGGAGTAGATGGTTTTCGCTTCGATTTAGCACCAGTATTGGGGAGAAAACCCGATGCTTTTCATCGAGAAGCTTGGGAAAATCACAAACATTTTTTCCCCGAAGGAGATTTTCTTACTAATATTCGCAAGTTAGGAGATGAATTCCAAGCAGAAATGATCGCTGAAGCTTGGGATATGTGGGGTTATGAAGTAGGTAACTTTCCTCGAGGTTGGGGAGAATGGAATGGTCATTATCGGGATTCAGTGCGCAAATTTCTCAAAGGCGATGGCAATGTCTGGAATTTTATCGACAGTGTGAATGGTGACTATAATTTTTTTGCTGACCAAGGTGGACCACAACACTCTATTAATTTTATCGTGGCCCATGATGGTTTTACCCTAATGGATTTAGTTAGTTACAATCACAAAAATAATTATAATCCTTGGCCTTTTGGACCATCCGATGGAGGCGCTGATGATAATAACTCCTGGGATTCATACGGGGATCACGCCTTTAGGAGGCAACGGTTACGCAATTTTTGGACTATTCAATTTATGTCTCGGGGTGTACCCATGGTAGTTTGGGGAGATGAATTCGGACGTACCCAAAATGGCAATAATAATCCCTATAACATTGATAGTATTGCTACCTGGAATAACTATGAGATGATCGCCACTAAGTCACCTCATACCGTGGCTACAGGTTACCCAGATAGTCCCTATCATAATAATTTTGGCACGGGTAGTAATCAAGAAGATGTTAATCCCCTATTTCGTTTCGTTAGCTACGTAACTCACTTACGTCAGAATCATTTAGCCTTAAGACAAGGCAAATATGCAGATATGGTGCTAGACTCCGGGGATGATGTTACTTACCTATTTACTAAAAATGATGGCAGTAGTAATTTGCAATCAGGAGATCGCTGTATATGTCTACGTATCGATGGTAGCGAAGTAAATGATCATGATTTTATCGTACTGATTAATATGTACACTGAAAAAATAAGATTTAATGTACCATCCTATTTAGATAAAAATCAATGGAAACGTATCATTGATACAGCAGGTTGGGCTGAACCAGAATATAATTTTTGGGAAATTACCCTGGCAGAAGTTATTAAAGACTACTACGAAGTAGAACCCTGGGCGATCGCTATACTAGAAGAAATTCCTGTATAGATAAACAAGTAAACTTCTAATTAACAATATTCAACTATGGCTACTCTCTTAGAAAATCCCTTGCGGATTGGACTCACACAAGAAAGAATTCCAGAACCTTTAATCATAGTTATTTTTGGCGCCTCTGGAGACCTCACCCAACGCAAATTAGTTCCCTCTATCTATCAACTGAAAAAAGATGGCAAACTCCCGCCAGAAATAACTGTAGTGGGTGTTGCCCGTCGCGACTGGAGTCATGACTATTTCCGGGAACAAATGCGCGAAGGTGTCGAACAATTCTCAGATGGTATCGGTAATGAGGAAATCTGGTCGAGTTTTGCCGAAGGCTTATTCTATTGTTCGGGAAATATGGATGACCCAGAAAGCTATCAAAAACTCAAAGCTTTCTTAGAAGAATTAGATGGAATTCGGGGCACCATGGGTAATCGCGTCTTTTATTTAGCGGTATCCCCAAAATTCTTCCCTCCAGGCTTAAAAAACCTCGGCGCAGCTGGGATGATTAATGATCCGATTAAACATCGGGTAGTGATTGAAAAACCCTTTGGTAAGGATTTGGGTACAGCGCAAACTCTGAATAAAATTGTGCAACAGGTATGCAAAGAAGAACAAGTTTATCGGATTGACCACTATCTAGGTAAAGAAACAGTACAAAATCTCTTGGTCTTTCGTTTTGCTAATGCTATCTTTGAACCCCTGTGGAATCGCCAATATGTAGACCATGTACAAATCACTGTGGGAGAAACTGTGGGAGTAGAAGACCGCGCAGGTTACTATGAAACTTCAGGTGCCCTTAGAGATATGGTCCAAAACCATCTACTCCAGCTATTTTGTCTCACAGCTATGGAAGCCCCCAACGGCCTCAATGCTGATAGCATCCGTAACGAAAAAGTAAAAGCTTTACAGGCAACTAGACTAGCAGATATGCAAAATCTAGAACAAGCAGCCATACGAGGTCAATATAAGGCAGGTTGGATGAAAGGAAAACCTGTACCTGGATATCGAGAAGAACCAGATGTTAACCCTAATTCCACTACAGCTACATTTGTAGCTCTCAAGTTAGAAGTAGATAATTGGCGCTGGCAAGGAGTACCCTTTTACCTACGTACTGGAAAGCGTCTCCCGAAAAAAGTTACCGAAATCGCTATCCAATTCCGTCAAGTACCCCTATTAATTTTTGAATCGGCAGCTCACCAAACTAATGCTAATGTGTTAACTATGAGAATTCAACCTAATGAAGGTATTTCTCTACGTTTTGAAGCAAAAATGCCGGGAACAGAGTTACGGAGTCGTACAGTAAATATGGACTTTAGTTATGGTTCTTCTTTTGGTATGGCTACGGCTGATGCCTATAATCGTCTCCTCCTAGATTGTATGTTGGGAGATCAAACTCTATTTACTCGTTCTGATGAAGTGGAAGAAGCTTGGCGGGTGGTAACTCCAGTTCTCAATGCTTGGGAAGAACCTAGCGACCCTAATCTTATACCTCAATATGAAGCAGGCACTTGGCAACCTCTAGAAGCTGAACTTTTGATTAATAAAGATGGTCGTCAGTGGCGTAGGTTATAAAATAGAGCTAACTTGTTCATAACTTACCTCCTCTTTTTTGGTGGTAAGTATCTCATTATTAAACTCAGATTTGGAATTATTAATTATGGTTCAATCATCTACTCCCTTAGTATCTTTACAATCTCCTAAAGATGTCTCCATCGATGATATTGAGACAGAACTAAGGAATATCTGGCAAGGTTATCATGGTAATGAAGATGGCCTTAAAGCAACTCGTGCAACTACATTTACATTACTAGTCTACGAACCAGAAGAAACACAGCGCCTCTTGGCTGCTTTGGATTTCTATCACGGTCCGATTGATGGTCTCACAGGTCCAAAAACTATCGCAGCAATCAAGGCAGCCCAAAAAGAATATAATCTGGAAGTTACCGGGAAATCAACCCCTGAGTTGCAGGAGAAACTACAAGAAAGCTTTAAAAAAGCTCAAGCAAAAGGAGAACTATCAGCAGCAGAAGTGAACGCTGTAACTCACTACAGTAAAGACTTACAAGGAGCAGGGATAGCAGATGCGATCGCCGCTTCTAACCCCTGTCGAATTATTACTCTCTGTCCTACTCATGAAGAAGACGAAGGCGTAACCGCCCAAGTATCTGCCTACTGTCCCATTCAAAAACGTAGCCAGAGTAGTTTGATTTGTTGTGAATATATCAGTCTTCAGGGAACAGCAGAAGCTTTAGAAAGAATCGGTGGTGTCATCTCCGCTTTGCTTATCTCGGAGTTGCCTCGCTATATCTGGTGGAAGGCTACCCCAGAACCAGATTACTCTCTATTTAAACGCATGTATCAAGATGTTGATGTAATTATCATCGACTCAAGTACTTTTAATCAACCTCTATCTGATCTAAAATTGATTGGGGAACTCCTAGACCAAGGAATTAAAATCGCTGATTTAAATTGGTCCAGATTAGCACCTTGGCAGGAACTAGCAGCCCAAGCTTTTGACCCTCCTGAACGTCGTAATTCTATTTATGAAATCGACGAAGTAACAATAGACTACGAACAGGGTAATATAACTCAAGCGATTATGTACCTAGGTTGGTTGGCTAGTTGTCTAAATTGGCGTCCCGTATCCTATCAGTACGAAGGCGGTCAGTATGATATCAGAAAGATTCAATTAACTACTCACCAAGGACGTGAAATTAATGTGGAATTAGCCGGGATTCCTATCGCCGATTGGGGCAATATCTTGGGAGATTTGATTAGTTTACGTCTCAATTCTACTAATAAAGAAGCTGATTGTTGTACTGTATTGTGTTCAGCAACGGCAGGATGTATGCGTATGGAAGCTAGTGGCGGTGCTCAATCCTGTCGCATTGAACAGGTGAGCGCTATACACCAGGAAAACACCGAAATTCTCCTGGGTCAACAATTACAGAATCGTAGTCCTGATGCACTTTATCAAAAAAGCATGAATTTAGCTTACTCTATACTGAAATTAGTTGAAGAGGCATAAGTTTGATAATCGCGGGTTGTCGTTCTGGAGAGGGCAAAACTACCATAACTTTGGCGATATTGTCCTATTTAGCTCACCAGGGGCACAAAATACAATCTTTTAAGGTGGGACCAGACTATATAGATCCTATGTTCCATAGTCTGATTACCCAGCGCCCCTGCCGTAATTTAGACCCAGTTCTTACCTCAGGTGATTATGTACGTTCTTGTTTTGCCCGTCACAGCCAGGGGGTAGATTATACCCTCATAGAAGGCGTGATGGGCTTATTTGATGGAAGTCCCCGAGAAAATACTGCTCGGTTAAGGCGGCAAGGGAGCAGGGGAGCAGGGGAGCAGGGAGCAGGGGAGCAGGGGAGCAGGGAGCAGGGAGCAGGGAGCAGGGGAGCAGGGAGCAGGGGAGCAGGGAGCAGGGGAGCAGGGGAGAAAACCGAAGACCCCTCTGCCCTACCCAGTCCTATTCCTCTGCTTTCTCAGGAGAAAACCCTTGATTCTTATCAAAGCAGTATTGGTTTCCAAGATGATTGTTTTGATTTTGGCAGCACTGCTCATATTTCTCGCCTGTTAAATCTACCAGTTATATTAGTAATTGATTGTGCTTCTCTATCTACATCTGTAGGGGCAATAGCCCACGGTTATCGTTCTTTTGATCCCCGAATAGAATTGGCGGGAGTAGTGTTAAATAGGGTAGGGAGCGATCGCCATTTAGAATTACTTACTAAAGCCTTAACCCCTCTAAATTTACCTATTCTTGGTGTATTTAGACGTCAAGATTTAATATCTCTACCTTCTCGGCACCTAGGCTTAGTTATACCCACAGAAATAGCTAATTTTCGTAAAGTTACCCAGCAATTAGCCTCTATAGCTGCTTCTGCTTTCAATTGGTCAGAATTATTACCTCTACTCTCTCCTAGAAATATTTCACCAAGCCAAATACATGAGTTACCCGAGGGAAATAAACAACCCGTAAGAATTGCCTTGGCGCGGGATCACGCTTTTAATTTCTACTATCAAGATAATTTAGATTTACTAGAAGATTATGGCGCACAATTAATTCCCTGGAGTCCCCTTCGTGATCCAAAATTACCACCCAATATCCAGGGAATTTACCTTGGTGGTGGTTATCCTGAAATCTTTGCAGAGGAATTAGCCGCCAATCAGCCGATGATTCAAGCCTTAAGACTAGCTATTTCTCAGGGTATCCCCACCTATGCAGAGTGCGGAGGATTAATGTATTTAGCTGAAAAGTTAATTGACTTAGATAATCGGGTATGGGATTTACTGGGGATTTTACCCACAACTGCGGTAATGACTCCTAAACTCACTCTTGGTTATCGTCAAGCTTGCGCTATAGAATCCAGTCCGATTGTATCAGTAGGAGAGCAAATCTGGGGACATGAATTTCATCGCTCTCAATTAACCACCTCTCCCACTCAACCTCTGTGGCGAATCAAAGATAATTACGAAGGATGGCAGTTAGATAATCTTCATGCCTCTTATATTCATCTTCACTTCGGTGTTTATCCACATTTGGTTAAAAGGTTTGTAGAAAAAAGTTTAGGCGATCGCACTTATCCAAATTAAGTATACAACAGTTAAAAACCAGGTTCGTAGTTGGACTTTAGTCCAAATTCCACATTAGATTGTAGGGTGCGTGGTGGTTAAGTAATGAGTAATTAGATTGTAGGGTGCGTATTAGCCGACATAAAACCTGAGAAATTCACCAGAATATCATGAATGGCCGTAACGCACCAAATAGACATTTATAGCAGTAGTTCGTGTTAACAATATTTAGATTTACAGATCTCCCCAACCCCCTTAAGCTTGTTGTCACCCCGTCTGCTATAAAAGACAAAAATGAACTTTTTTTAGCATAATAAATGAGGGCGCAAGCCTTGCGCCCCTACTTTCCACTTTTTTTAGCTTATTGCTATAAAATTTAGATTAGATTGTAGGGTGCGTATTAGCCGACATAAAACCTGAGAAATTCACCAGAATATCATGAATGGCCGTAACGCACCAAATAGACATTTATAGCAGTAGTTCGTGTTAACAATATTTAGATTTACAGATCTCCCCAACTCACACCAAAGCATCAAAACCCAAATGTTACTGGTTGTGGATGAATTATGAGTAACGAGTAATGAGTAATGAGTAACGAGTAAGAAGTCTTGAAGTCTTGAAGTTTTGAAGTCTTGAAGTCTTGAAGTTTTGAAGTCTTGAAGTTTTGAAGTAATGAGTTAAAGAATTAATGCGATCGCGCTTAAAAATTGATTCTCCCTTGTCGGCCAATTTCTGTACTTTTGTTTTGGTGCTTTGATATGAGGTAACCTCGGGGTGGTTTTTATCACAGTTGTAAACATCTACAATGCGAGTTGCTATAAATGAGGGCGCAAGCCTTGCGCCCCTACTTTTTTTTAGCTTATTGCTATAAAATTTAAAAAGTAATAATATATTTGTGTAAACATTGTCATTCATCAGAAAAAGCTAGTGCCACTTTATTTGATATGGATTTGTTAATTTTAACTCTCGGCAATCAGTTGTTGGAAAGAGATATTATCGCGAATTGAATCAAAATCTGTATCAGTTTTTGCTAGTGTTTGATATTTTGGATTTAGAGTAATAGCCTGTTGAAGATATTTGACGGCTAAATCTACTTGTTGAGTTAAAGCGTAGCAACAAGCCTTATTATACCAAGCATTGTCATCATTAGGGTTAACTTTCAAAGCTTGGTTGTATGAATCTATGGCCTCTTCATACCTGCCTAGGTTATATAAAGCAACACCGTGATTATTCCAAGCATTGTCATAATTAGGGTTAACTTTCAAAGCTTGGTTGTATGAATCTATCGCCTCTTCATACCTGCCTAGGTTACCCAAAGCATTACCGCGATTAGTCCAAGCATTGTCATAATTAGGGTTAATTTTCAAAGCTTGGTCAAAAGAATCTATGGCCTCCTCATACCTGCCTAGGTTAGCTAAAGCAACACCGCGATTATTCCAAGCATAGTCATAATTAGGGTTAACTTTCAAAGCTTGGTCAAAAGAATCTATGGCCTCTTCATATCTGCCTAGGTTACCCAAAGCAAGACCGCGACCATCCCAAGCATAGTCATTATTAGGGTTAACTTTCAAAGCTTGGTTGTATGAATCTATGGCCTCTTCATACCTGCCTAGCTTATCTAAAGCAACACCTCGATTATACCAAGCATAGTCATAATTAGGGTTAACTTTTAAAGCTTGGTTGTATGAATCTATGGCCTCTTCATACCTGCCTAGGTTACCCAAAGCATTACCGCGATTAGTGCAAGCATAGTCATGATTAGGGTTAACTTTCAAAGCCTGGTTGTATGAATCTATGGCCTCTTCATACCTGCCTAGGTTACCCAAAGCAAGACCGCGACCATCCCAAGCATAGTCATGATTAGGGTTAACTTTCAAAGCTTGGTTGTATGAATCTATGGCCTCTTCATACCTGCCTAGCTTATGTAAAGCAACACCGCGATTATTCCAAGCATTGTCATGATTAGGGTTAACTTTCAAAGCTTGGTTGTATGAATCTATG
>NZ_JALKVM010000012.1:0-4645 GCF_057440575.1 Johannesbaptistia floridana | reverse complement strand
TACATAATTCTCAGAATGCTTCTATCAAAACAAAACAAGCCAGGATTAATATTAACAATGATGACCGCCAATCCCCAAAAACAAGAATCAAAGGGCTTTCCTTAGATAATCTAGGAGATTCTCTTACCAAGGTTAATAACAATGACTTAAATAATTCTCAAGTTAAATACAATGATTTTGGTGTAGAAGATGATGCAGTAATCACAGAGTTTGAGCAATTAAAAGACCCAATAATTCTATATGGCAGTAGTTCTGAATTTACTTCAAATAATTTAGGAGAAGAAAAAGCCATTTTTCCCACAACAGATAATGAAATGGTAGCGGGTGTGCGACCTGTTTGAAACTGTCAGAAATGGGTCTGAAAAAATTATTAGTTTTCCTATTAAATACTAATAATAGGAAAACTAATAATTTAGATAAAGATTCAGATGAGCTTCTAGCACAGTTTCTGGAATTTGATCTGGAGTGTGTAGTCGAAACAGTTATCAGAATTATTCACGTAGAAGGCTGGATGGAATTTGCCGATTGGTTACAATCCTTTTCTACTCAAATACAGTGCCATTTGGTAGCAATAGTTACTAATTTCTATTTTTCATTAGCCGTGGGCGATCGCCAATTACTTAAAATCTATCTTTGATTCAATAATCCAATTTATAACGTAAAGAACGGTACCATATTTTTACAGATTGAGTGACTATTTTCAAATTTAATATTTCTCTCAATTAATTCTCCATTTGGTGCAAGATATGAGTCTAAGAGCCTCAAAGCCTAAAACGATAACATAATTGTCAGTTCCTTACATGTCTTGAGGCTATAATTGATCTCAAAGTCGGCTCTCTTGGCATTAACTGGTAAATTGAATTCATTCGTCACACTTTTTTCCTTCTTCCTTTTGCCTATAAAGGTTCTGGTTCTACTTATCAAAAGCAAATACTTAAGAGCCACATGTTTTAATCGATTATTACCCAATATCCGTTTTTACGCCAATATTGTTCTTGTAAAGCTATATCTAATTCAGGTTGGGAAATCATTTTTAAATCTAGTAATAGTTTCCCTAACTGTTTTTTTGTTTTCCTTTGCTTTTTCAGTATGCCATTAAGCTGTTCATAAGTGATTAAGTGTTGACGAACTAAAATCTCACCGAGTAACATATTCTTTTCCATCTCTAAATATTTCAACCTTTTTCTTTATGTATAAATAATTATAAATTGCATTTTGAGACAATAAAGAAAATCCCCAAAAAATAGAAAGAAACTTAAAGTATTTATAATAAGTTATATTACTTTTATTAACTTTTATTAACTTTTATTAACTGGTGATAAGAAATTGACTCTATTCGCTGACGCGGTGACAAGAGCTGGTTGGGTTGTAATTATTAACTTGCCCATAAATCTCCTAAAGATACTGTCTGATAACCTAGCTGATTGAGATGATTTAGTAGTAAAGGAAGAGTTTGAGCTGTATTTTGAGCTCTTTCTGGAGTGCCTCCGTGCATTATGAGAATAGAACCAGGAAAAATAAAAGGCAAGATATAGTTAAAGGTAAACTGTGGATTTCTAGTAAGAGAGTAAGTATCTAGAGGTATCATCGATGCGAGGACAAATTTAGGATAGTAGTTATATTGAATCGCCATTCTCTCTAGAGATACTAACATTGATTGATTATAAAATCCTTGGGCAGGTCTAAACCAACGAATGGTTGCATCTGTTTTCTCGGTGAGAATTTCATGGGCTTGTTGTATTTCTGTGGCAAATTCTTCTGGTGATAATTGGGCATGACTATGGTCATAGACACCGTGATTCCCAATTTCATGTCCTTTACTAACAATATCGCTAACTAAAGTATCTTCTCTATATAAGTAACTGGCTGTGATGAAAAATGTTGCTGTTACTTTTTGAGAAGCTAAGTTATTGTGTTTAGTGATGGCATCAAGAATTAATCTAGTAGAATCATCCCCTACATCGTCTATGGTGAGGGCGATTTTTTTTTCTGTAGTTTTTTTATAGAAAATAGCATCAGTTAATTGTGTACTGATTGCATCTATTAAGAGTTTGGTTATCATATATTAACTAAAGTTTGTATGTTGTATAAGCTTTTTTATCTAAAGTCCTTCGGCATTTGTGTTTGAAGCACTTATTATTTATCTAATCATAACAATTTCTGGGCAATAATTATTGTTCTGACAAGCCACTGGTGGTGGGAGAATGGGCGAATTTAGACATGATTTCTAAGTATTTACACTTACTTTGGGGAGGGCGATCGCCTAATAATTGGGGCTAAATAGTATAATTAAAGAGGTTAAAAGTAATTATTTGTAGCATAAAATATATGTCCGCTGTTCCATTAGCTTATCAAACTTGGGGAAAAGGAGAACAACCTTTATTACTACTGCATGGATTAGCAGATAATGCTCAGGTTTGGTGTAGTTTAGCTGAATATCTTTCCCCTCAGTTTCAAATCGTGGCTCCAGATTTGCGGGGGCATGGTCAAAGTCCTAAACCTGATGCTGGATATACTTTTAATGATTTAATTGATGATCTTCAGTTACTATTTCAAGAATTAAATTGGACCTCTGCCCATATTTTAGCCCATTCTTGGAGTGCAAAACTAGCTACTATTTGGGCGACTCAGTCTCCAGAAACTTTTCGCAGTTTAATTCTTGTTGATCCTTTTTTCATAGATAGAATTCCTAGTTACTTTCAAGTTACTCTGCCTATTCTCTATCGAGTTTTGCCTTTTCTCAAAACTATGGGGCCATTTCCTACCTATGAAGCGGCAGAAAATCAAGCCCGTCAATTAAAACAGTATCGCGGTTGGAGTGAATTACAGCAAAGAGCATTTCAAGCAGGAATAGAAACTAAACCCACAGGGAGTTGGGGTAGTAAATTTACGGTCACAGCCCGTAATCAAATCTTTGTTGAGGTGATGAAGGTTTCGGGTTTAACTAAAGAGATTACACGGCCGACGCTTTTACTCAAACCTAAGTTGGGCTTAAATCGCACCTCTTGGCAATTAAAACCTTATCGCCATTATTTGACAAATTTAACTATAAGTGAAATACCGGGCAATCATTGGCCTTTTTTAGTTGAGCCTGCTATTTTTAACCAGACAGTGGCGGAATTTTTAGCTAATCAGGTATAAATTTTCATAGTTCTCATCGGATAATAATTAGCACATTTGTTATTTGTGAATTTCTCTTGAAAAAATTAACTAAACTAATATTATTCCGTCAAAAGGTAGATAAATATGACGATAGATTAAATTATATTAAGAATAACGAACTCAATAAGGATTTTAACAATATATGGAAAACACACCTACACCAACCAACCACTACGATGCACAGTCTGAACGTAAGTATGGAGAATTTGCTACCAAGTTTCAATTTGGGTCTAACCCTAGTGCGGAAATTTGGAATGGCAGATTAGCTATGATAGGCTTTCTAGGTGCTTTGATTGTAGAATTAAGCACAGGTCAAGGCTTCTTCCACTGGCTTGGTCTATTCTAAATTGAAAGCGTTTTTTGTAAGTTTATAAATCTTCTAGTTAATCAAAAAAATCAAGATTCATCTCCCTATCTCATTTAACGCATAATCGAGAAGTCCCCAGGTTAAACAACCTGGGGATATTTATGGTATGACAAATATAGCAGTATAAAAAATGGTTAGGACATATAAACTCAGACCCCTAGCATCTTTACCTAATGTTACTGGTTGTGGTTGAGTAATGAGTAATGAGTAAGAAGTAAGAAGTATTTAAGTATTTAAGTAATATTAAATCCGTTTAATCAGTTATAGCAAGCTCGCCAATAGATGTTGACAAAAATGATGAAAAGCCCCCCTTAGTAAGGGGGGTTGGGGGGGAAAAGTTAGTGATAAATGTTGTTAACACGAACTACTGCTATATATTATGAGATATTGATGCAAATACTTAAAAACCATCTTTCTCCCCTGCTCGCCTGTTGGCCTATTTAGTACTTTTTTAGGAGTGCAAGATATGAGCTAAAGGAAATATTTAGGGATTCGCCCAAACAATGTAATATGATGTAGGGGCGCAAGGCTTGCGCCCACTTTTGGCTTGCCTCCCTGACCAAGGAGGGAAAACTCACATCTTGCATCTTTACCAAATGTTACTGGTGGTAGTTGAGTAATGAGTAATGAGTAATAAGTAATGAGTTAAAGAATTAATGCGATCGCCCTTAAAAATTGGTTGACACTCAAGACATATTCAGTATTTTTGTTCTCCTGATGCTTTTCTTAAACGAAAGAGAAATGAACTTTTGACCACAATAATTTGGTACATAAGTACTGGTGTAAGATGTGAGGAAAAGAATCGGTAATTACTGCTTAGATTGTAGGGTGCGTTAGGCCCAGACAAAACTTGAGAAATTTACCAGAAGATAATGAATGGGGCCGTAACGCACCAAATAAACCTTAAAAGTGAACATTGCTGGCGATCGCGACCTTTTTATCTATTTTAAGAGAGTTTGTCCCTTGTAACCTACTGAAAACTTGTCTAAATCTCTAAATTAAGTTGACTGGTACTTCGGGTTTTCTCATATTCGATTGTTAAACGAGTAATTTGTGGCCAAGAGATAACTAAACAGTTGTAACCAATCCCTTCTTGTGACCAGCCGAGACTATCAC
>NZ_JALKVM010000011.1:0-35201 GCF_057440575.1 Johannesbaptistia floridana | reverse complement strand
TTTGATTCAAAACCTACGCAGTATTGGGGCTAAAGCCCTACTACAAACTCATCGAATACATTCTTCTACTGCTCCCAAGGCACTATTGATAAATGGAATACACTAAGCGCCTACTCAGTTCGATAATGTCATCTTTGCGAGCAATTTGATTAATCCAATCTTGAGGAATTGCATCTATACCATAATAGATGCCTGCTAATCCTCCAGTTACTGCTGCCGTTGTGTCCGTATCTCCTCCTAAATTAACCGCTTTCAAAACTGCCTCAGCATAACTATTACTGTTTAGAAAACACCATAATGCTGCTTCAAGAGTGTCTAAAACATAGCCCTTAGAGGAGATATTATCAACAGAAACATTATGAATATCCCCTCTAAATATCCACTTAAACTTATCTATTTCTTGAGTATAGGGGTCATTTTGGTAAATAGTAAGAACTTTTTGAGAACCTTGATGATAAGCTTCTAGAGGCTGTTTCCCTTCTAATAGAGCAATAGCAATACTAATATAAATTCCGCAGGCCATTTGAGAGCGTAAATGGGCATGAGTAATACTAGAAACTTGGTGAACTAAAGTAATCAATTCTGTGAAATCAAACTTTTGATAACAAAAAGCAAGGGGTAAAATTCTCATTAGTGAACCATTACCATTACTTCTCTCCTTATTTTCTCCAGAGTAATAAGGAGACACTCCCATCTTAAGATGGCTAATTGCTATAGCTGTAGTGGTTCCAATATCAAAAATATGACCATAAGGAGTCCAAAAACCTTCATTGCGCCAACGACAAAAATTATCCCCTGTGGTTTGCATAATCTTTTCAGAAGACAAATCTTGACAAATCGCCTCAGCTAAACAAAAAGTTAAAGAACTATCATCAGACCAAGTACCAGGTAATTGCTGATGAGTTCCATATCCTGTCATAGTGGTTATGGGATTTTGAGTTCTATTTTCACGACGAGTGAATTCTACAGGAACTCCCAGGGCATCTCCTACACATACTCCCATTAAACCTGATAAAATTTTGTTGTAGTTATAAGTATATGACTCTAGCATTGGTTTCTATTTATCTTGTGAATCTTAGTATGAATAAAATAGGCGATCGCTCTTCATCACCTACAGATAAGAACACCAATCACTCCAACTCCCTCCAAAGACAGAAGATTAACACAATCTGAGGCATCTTGATAATTAGCCCACCGTTGCTGTTAATGTTCGGTAGATAGATTAAGCCTGGTCTCGCCTTTTTAAGTTTATCAAACTCACGTTAAAATTAAGAAGCTATATGAAATGCGGTGTTGACTGCTACTGAACTATGACTGAACTGCTTCAACAGGTGATCGTCCAAATCCAAAAACTCCCGCCCGACCAGCAAGATGCGATCGCGGCTCGACTCTTAGCAGAATTACAGGACGAGAAAAAATGGGAAACTCGGTTTGCTGCCACAACAAATGATCAATGGGATCAGATGGCTGCGATGGTACGCCAGGAAATAGCAAAGGGCGAAACCGTTCCACTCAGTGAATTTTAGTATGAAATAAAAGATGCGATCGCTCTTCATCACCTACAGATAAGAACACCAATCACTCCAACTCCCTGCATATAGTTTCCCTCTATCAATACCTGCTACCTCCAGAGACAGAAGATTAACACAAGCAGTCACCCCAGAACCACAGTATACAATAATTTCTGAGGCATCTTGATAATTAGCCCACCGTTGCTGTTGATATTCCCTAGATAGAATCAACCCGGTATCGTCGCTAATCTGTTTCCATGGTAAGTTAATAGCGCCGGGAATATGGCCAGCAATCGGGTCAATCGGCTCTATTTCCCCCAAATAACGCTCCCTATCCCGTGAATCCACTAAAACTACTCCAGGCTCGTCTTTACGCTCTTTTACTTGATTAATATCAACTACCCACTCTGATTGAGGTTGAGGGATAAACTGTGCTGGTTTAGGAGTAATTACCTCTTGAGTAACAGGATACCCTTTACCTTGCCAATTACTAAAACCACCGTCAAGCAAAGCCACGGGATTGTGTCCTAAATACCGTAGTAACCACCAGAGACGGGAAGCAAAGGCAAAGCGAGAATCATCATAAGCAATTACCTGGGTTTTTTGCCACTCTATACCTGAATTAGCTAACTTTTGGGCCAACTTTTCTAAATCTGGCAGGGGATGACGTCCACCATGTTTTTTTACTGGGGAAGATAAATCCTCATTGAGATCGAAGTATAAAGCATTAGGAATATGACCGTTTTGGTATGCTTGTTTTCCTGCTGAAGGAGACTTTAAAGCAAAGCGACAGTCAATAATCGCAATGTCGGGATTGTTAAGATTTTCTAGTAACCATTGAGGAGAAACAATTGTTTGATAAAAAGACATAAAATTCAAAATAATTTATCTATTTACAATTAGAACTGGTAATAACTTCTTCATATTGATAACTAAGTTTTTCCCAAGTATATTTTTCCTCTATCATTTTACGACCATTTATCGATAAAGTATTTCTAAGTTGACTATCTTGGAAAAGATTACTAATCATTGTTACATATTCCTCTACTGTATTGGCTCGTAAGGCACACAGAGGGTTATCTACATCTAAACCTTCTAAACCACTATCACTAGCAACTACAGGAATTCCTGCGGCTAAATATTCTAAAGTTTTGATTTTCATACCAAAACCAGTACGCAAAGGTACAATGGCAACTGTAGCTTGGTGTAAATATTCTACTACCGAGGGAACCCTGCCAGTAACAGTAATGCCTGGTTGTGTGGCTAAATTAATAACTTCTATGGCGGGATTAGCGCCAACAATAGTGAGAGTTGTTTGAGGAAATCGCTTTTTTAACAAAGGAAATACCGATTTACTAAAGAAGCAAATACCATCGATGTTTACAACATAGTCTAAACCACCGACAAAAACTAAGCCATAGTCACAGGGGTCTTTCTCTCTATAGGGGAATAATTCCAAGTCAACGCCATTAGGAATAATAGTAATTTTGGCAGTAGGATTAAATTCTTGCATTTGTACTAAATCTTCTCTGGTAGTGACCACAATTTGAGAAAATTTCTGCAACATTTTTTGTTCGTAACTACGTAACAAAGGCAGATAAAGGCGATCGCGCAGAGGATGAGTTGAGGTATTAGTTGCCAGTTGATTTTTACAAGTTTTATACAAAGAACTATGAATATTAACTACTGTGGTTAATTTCTCCTGCCATTCTGGTCGAATATAAACTTCATTAACACTATGTTCACAGGTAATTGCTTCAAATTCTTGTTTACTCACCCTTTGATCAATCCAATCTTGAATTTCTTGGGAGTAGAGATATTGTACATTAGCAGGAGTTCCTTTTATCCAAGCTTGTATAAATCTATTTAATTTAGAGATTACCCCTTTTGTTGCTGGTTGAGGTTCCCGAAAAACCACTAAATTAGCCACATATTGACTTAAACTACTAATTTGTGATTCTTGTACATCTTTTGTTAGTTGAGTAATTAGAGTGACTTGATGTTTTTTGGCAATATAGTACAGTAGATTAAAGCTTCTATTTTGAGTACCTCCCCTAGTAGGAGGATAAGGAAAAGTAGAACAAACCATCAAAATTTTCATCTGTTATTTTTTTGCCTCAATCATCATACTCACTACCTCAGGCATAGCAAATTTAGCCTGCCAACCGAGTTTTTTTCTGGCTTTTTCCGGGTTTCCTTTACTAGTCATTAGTTCAGTTGGACGTAGTAAACTAGGATCGCTAATCACATACTCTTGCCAATCTAATTCTACATACTCAAAAGCTTTAGCCACAAATTCCCTGAGAGAATGGGTACATCCAGTGGCAATTAAATAGTCATCTGCTCCGGTTTGTTGTAACATTAAATACATAGCCTCTACATATTCTGGAGCCCACCCCCAATCTCTTTCGATATCTATGTTACCTAAATAGAGTTTTTCTTGACTTCCTTGGGCGATTCGATGGGCGGCGCTAGTAATTTTTTGTGTCACAAATCTTTCTGGTCTCAGGGGTGATTCATGATTAAACAAGATACCAGAACAAGCAAATAAACCATAAGCCTCACGATAGTTAGCAACTTGCCAGAAAGCGGCTGATTTAGCGACAGCATAGGGACTTCTCGGACGAAATGGCGTATTTTCATCAGCGATCGCCTTACCTATGTCTCCAAAGCATTCACTAGATCCGGCATTATAAAATTTAATTGGCGCTTCAGTAAAGCGAATTGCTTCAAGGAGATTGAGAGTCCCTAAAGAGATACTTTCGAGGGTTTCTACAGGTTGTTCAAAAGAAAGACCTACAGAACTTTGTCCCGCTAAATTGTAAATTTCGTCAGGTTTTACTTGTTTGAGTACTTGTAAAACACTACGAAAATCATTTAAAGCCATGGATTTTAAACCTATTTGGTCTAAAATTCCCAATTTGATTAAATTACGAAAAGAAGAAGCTTGAGCATCCCGAGATGTACCATATACTTGATAGTTTTTACTCAGTAGTAATTTAGCTAAGTACGCTCCATCTTGTCCAGATACACCACAAATTAATGCTGTTTTAACCATTGTTTACTAATTTTATTTCCTGTTAATCTTGAGTATATTCTCTATAACTACCTTTAAATAACCAATTTGACCATAGGCATAGGTTAAATTATCAAAACGTAAAGCAGGATTTTGTATGTATTTACTAGCTTTGTATAACCCTCTGAGTAATCTTTCACTGCCTCTGAATAATTGCCCAAAACCTACTCTCTCCTCGGCTTCTTCTCGATAATATTCACTTACTCCTTGCCACCAACTGCGACGTAAAAACCAATCGGCTTCTAATCTTTCGGGTGAGACATGATGAGATACTAAAGCCTCAGGAAGATAGGCTACCTGCCAGCCTTTTTGAATTGCTAATTGAGTCATGTATAACTCTTCGTTGGATAGTAGTTTTTTTCCCACTCTACCTAAATTGATATCAAAACCTCCTACCTCTTCTAAAAAAGCACGTCTTACTGTGTAATTTAGCCCTCTAGGAGTGAGATTAGGGTTAGTAATGAGTTTTGGTTCCTCTCCTAAATCATACAATCCCAAAGCGCCAGCAAGATTTTCAGAAATCCATCGGGGTTGAGGAACTCCAGGAGGCCAAATTAAATCTACTTTACCACCAGCGATCGCCAAACGACTATTTTTGGTATAAGCTGTAACAATTTTTTCTAGCCAGTGATTTGAGGCGATCGCATCATCGTCTAAATAGGCAATAATTGGGGCTTTAGTTTCTGCAAAACCTCGATTTCTGGCCACGGATAAACCTAGTTTTGCTTCATAAACATATCTTATCTTCCCTTGATTGAGTCTAGCTTTAACGACGTCTTTAGTAGAATCCGTAGAGGCATTATCTATAATAATAATTTCATAATTATTATATTCTTGGTGTAGAAGGCTATCAATTGCCAATCCCAGATAATTATCTCGATTATGAGTACAAATGATAGCAGCTATTTCTGGTTGATTCATAGCCGTTAGTCAAAAAAAATTAAATTCACAAAGGTTATATAGAGAGAATTAATCAATTAATTATTATCGCTTCAGCTCATGGTAGGATTCTATCATAGTGAAATTATCTAAGTTTAACAGTGAGGAATAAATTCCTCTGGAAAAAACTTAGCTAAAAATTGACCGCCTAAAACGGTCGTCTACACACCCTGGATTTTAAATTCAGTGAAGGAAAGACATAATGAATATTTTCACGCATTAAACCATAAAAAAATTAAGGAGGTATAGGCTGTGCCTAAGAAAACAATCGCCAATTTATCAGAAGCAGATTTAGCAGGAAAAAAAGTTTTAGTCAGGGCAGATTTTAACGTGCCTCTCGATGATAATCTTCAAATTAGCGATGATACAAGGATTAAAGCAGCACTACCAACCATTGAAGAATTACGCCAAAAAGGTGCTCAAGTAATCCTGTGCAGTCATTTGGGACGACCCAAAGGACAAGTAAAACAAAGTATGCGCTTAACTCCAGTAGCGAAACGTCTATCGGAATTGCTCAAGACAGAAGTAATTTACTGTGACGATTGTGTTGGAGATAGTGTAACTAGTAAACTAGCAACTATGGAAAATGGCCAGGTAGCATTACTAGAAAATCTGCGCTTTCATAAAGAAGAAGAGGAAAATAATCCAGAATTTGCCCAAAAATTAGCAGCTAATGCTGATTTATATGTTAACGATGCTTTTGGTACAGCACACCGGGCCCACGCTTCTACCGAAGGAGTTACTAAATATCTTAGCCCTAATGTAGCAGGATATTTAATCGAAAAAGAACTCAACTATCTACAACAGGCAATTGAAAGTCCCAAACCTCCTCTAGCAGCTATTATTGGAGGTTCCAAAGTTTCCTCTAAAATTGGTGTAATTGAAACTTTACTGGAAAAATGCGATAAGCTGTTAATCGGTGGAGGCATGATTTTTACTTTCTATAAAGCTAGAGGCTTAGATGTGGGTAAATCTCTAGTAGAAGCAGATAAGCTCGATTTAGCTAAAGAATTAGAAGCAAAAGCCAAAGAGAAAAATGTTCAATTACTTTTACCTACTGATGTAGTGGTAGCTGATAATTTTGCGGCTGATGCTGAAGCTAAAACTGTGAGTATTGATAACATACCTGACGGGTGGATGGGGTTAGACATTGGTCCTGATTCTATCAAATTATTTGAAGAGGCTTTATCAGATTGTCAAACAATTATCTGGAATGGCCCTATGGGTGTATTTGAATTCGACAAGTTTGCCGCTGGCACAGAAGCGATTGCCCGTTGCCTCGCTGAATTAACTAAAAATGACGCTACTACTATTATTGGTGGTGGTGATTCTGTAGCGGCGGTGGAAAAAGTAGGAGTCGCTGACCAAATGAGTCATATCTCTACTGGTGGTGGTGCTAGTCTTGAGTTACTTGAAGGTAAAGAGTTACCAGGTATTGCCGCTTTAGACGACGCTTAAAAAAGTTGATTCCCTCATATTAGGAGGGCTTGAAAAGTCACTAAACCTAACTACTATATATGCCATACTATATTAATAGTTAGGTTTTCTTGTGTATCACACTATCTTGAAATCTTCAATAATTTTGTGATGCAAAATTTGAGATAATATGGAATTGAAGGATGATTAGTAAAAAAGTCTAATGAAAATAGGTGTTGTTATTATAGGACGTAATGAGGAAGCCAATTTAAACAGTTGTTTCCAATCTGTTTTAGAAGAAATAAAATGTATTGTTTATGTAGATTCTGGTTCAACAGATAACAGCGTGTCTATCGCTAAGTCTAATAATGTAGATGTTGTAGAACTGGATCCTGCATTACCTTTCACAGCAGCTCGTGGGAGGAATGAAGGAGCTTATTATCTATTGAAGAGTTATCCTGAAGTCGAATATATCCAATTTTTGGACGGAGATTGCATTCTCGCTAAAGGATGGCTATCTTTTGCAGAAGAACAATTATCAAAAGATTCAAAATTAGCTATAGTCTGTGGAGTATTAAATGAACTACACCCGGAGTTATCAGTTTATAATCGTCTATGCTCTTTGGAATGGATGAAAGAAACTGGAGAAATTAATGAATGTGGTGGAATCGCTATGATGCGTCTGAGTGCTTTTACTTCAGTAGAAGGTTTTAATTCTGAAATCGTGGGTGGAGAAGA
This sequence comes from Johannesbaptistia floridana, assembly GCF_057440575.1. Classification (NCBI taxonomy): domain Bacteria; kingdom Bacillati; phylum Cyanobacteriota; class Cyanophyceae; order Chroococcales; family Cyanothrichaceae; genus Johannesbaptistia; species Johannesbaptistia floridana. The sequence goes on along the minus strand of NZ_JALKVM010000011.1, from coordinate 27,521 downwards.
ACCAGAACTATGTTTCCGGTTAAGACAAAAAGGTTGGAAAATCAAACAATTTGATGAGGACATGGGTTGGCATGATGCCCAAATGACTCAATTTGGTCAGTGGTGGAAAAGAGAAGTGAGAAACGGTTATTCCTATGCCCAAGGATTTTGGCTTCACGGAAATTCTCCTGAAAAATATAAGAAAAAAGAGACTTTTAGTAACTGGTTATGGGGGTTATTGTTACCTAGTGGTCTTCTTGCTTTGGCTTGGTTAACAAAAGGAATAACCCTGATATTATTATTAGTTGCATACAGTTTTCTTTTCTATCGCCTCTATAGTTTTAAAAAGAATAAGGCAACAGCTACAGATGCTATTATATATGGTATATTTAACGTAATTGGTAAATTTCCTCAAATGTTAGGACAAGTTAAGTTCTATTTAAACAAATTTAGAGTAAAAACAACTAGTTAATGTAAAAAAGGTTTATATGGCTATTTAGCAGAAAACACAACACCAGAGTTAAAGAATTACTTTAATTCCCTAAGAGAATCTTAAGGGGGATGATTGTAAGAAATATAAGCACATAAGCTAAAAAATCATGTATAAAAATTATGTTGAATGTATATTTATTGATAGCTATAGTTAACTACAAGACTCCAGAATTGACTATTGACTGTTTATACTCAATAGCCAAAGAAATATCATGTTTGCCTAAAGCAAAAATAGTTGTGGCTGATAATGCCTCAGGAGATGATTCTGTAGAGAAAATTCAAAAGGTAATAGAAACCGAAGGTTGGAAAGCCTGGGTTTCAGTAGTTCCTCTAAAAAAAAATGGAGGATTTGCTTTCGGTAATAACGCAGTTTTTCGCCCAGCTTTAGAGTCTGAAACACCTCCTGAATACTACTTGTTATTAAATCCAGATACTATTGTAAAGCCTGGGGCTGTTTCTGCCCTAGTGAAATTTATGGAAGAATATCCTGCTGTAGGTATAGCAGGTAGCCGTCTAGAAGAAAATGATGGAACTCCACAATATTCAGCTTTTCGTTTTGAAAGTATTTTAAGCGAATTAGAAAGAGGTGTTCGTTTAGGTATAGTTTCAAAGCTATTGTCAAAATGGAAAGTATATAGTGAAATATCGGAAAAACCGTGTCAAACAGATTGGGTATCGGGAGCAAGTATGATAGTTCGTCGGGCAGTGTTTGAAGACATTGGTTTATTTGACGAAGATTACTTCATGTATTATGAGGAATCAGATTTTTGTTTAAGAGCAAACAAAGCAGGTTGGGAATGTTGGTATGTACCGGAAAGTAGAGTAATACATTTAGTAGGACAAAGTTCGGGAGTAGGCGATCGCTATCGTCCCATAAAACCTTTACCACAATATTGGTTTGAATCTAGAAAACACTATTTTGTGAAAAATTACGGTGCTATTTATTCTGGGATTGCAGATTTAGCTCGAATAATTGGTTTATTGATTTGGTCTTTAAAAACAAAGATTCTACAAAAGCCTATGAGAGATCCTCCTAATCTTCTAAGTGGGTTAGTTAGTAATAGTGTTCTGCTTGATGCCCTTAAAGTCAAACCAAAAATCAAAGCAGAGAGGGAGGCTACATAAAGTCACGGATTGGGAGAAATTTATTGTTTTCAGAAATCCGAGGGAATAATCTCTTGATTTGCCACTTAGAGGTTCAATTTTGTTAGTGGTAATCATAATAAAATTGAAAATAGGATAAACTAAATTATTAATTGTTGACAAAACTATAGGGAGTGAGTATGTGTGGTATTGTTGGCTATATTGGTATGGAATCAGCGATAGATATTTTAATTGGGGGTTTAAAACGATTAGAATACCGAGGATATGATTCGGCTGGCGTAGCGACGGTGTTAGATGGTAAATTACACTGTACCCGCGCCAAGGGAAAACTTGAGAATTTACGGAAAAAATTAGAAAAAGAAAGCAACACCTTCCATATTGGCATTGGTCACACCCGTTGGGCAACTCATGGGAAACCAGAAGAACATAACGCCCATCCTCATCGGGATACTCACAATAAAGTGGCAGTAGTGCAAAATGGGATTATTGAAAATTATCAAGAGATTAAAGACGAATTAATCAGTAAGGGATATAAATTTTCTTCAGAAACCGATACAGAAGTGATTCCTAATTTAATCTCTATTTTTTTACCAGAAAATCCCGAAGGAGACGATTTTATTGAAGCCGTCCAAAAAGCAATACATCGCTTAAAAGGAGCCTTTGCATTAGCGATTCTCTGCCAAAATTATCCTGATGAACTCTTGGTAGTCCGTCAGCAAGCTCCTTTAACCATAGGATTTGGTCAAGGGGAATTTTTCTGTGCCTCAGATGTAACAGCGTTGTTGCCCCATACTAATACGGTTCTGTCTTTAGAAAATGGAGAAATTGCCCGTTTAACTCCTCTTGGAGTAGAAGTTTATAATTTTTCTGGAAAAAAATTGCGAAAGCTTCCTAGAACCTTAGACTGGACTACAACAACAGTAGAAAAGCAAGGTTTTCGTCATTTCATGTTAAAGGAAATCTACGAACAGCCAAAGGTGATTCGTACTTGTTTGGAAACTTATCTCAATCATAAATGGAAATTGGCAGAAAATCCCGATTTTAGCCCGATTAATTTCGGTTTAATAAAATTGCCAAAAAAAATAGAGCACATTCGGATTTTAGCTTGCGGTACAAGTTGGCACGCTGCCTTACTAGGTAAATACCTGATTGAACAATTGGCGAATATCCCCACAATGGTACAATATGCCTCAGAATTTCGTTATGCACCTTCGCCATTACTTCCCCACACTTTAACCATCGGTGTTACCCAGTCTGGAGAAACAGCAGATACCTTAGCAGCGTTAGAGGCAGAAAAAAAATGTTTTTTAGGCTCAGATAAAGAATATCGCCCTTATTTACTGGGGATAACTAATCATCCTGAAAGTACTCTCGCAAATTTAGTCGATAGTATTATTAATACTCAAGCAGGAATTGAAATTGGCGTGGCGGCAACAAAAAGTTTTACCGCACAATTGATAGGTTTTTATTTACTATCTTTAGAATTAGCTTATCGTCAGCAAACATTATCCCTAGAAAAGATTCAATTGATTATAGAATGGTTACGTCAATTACCCCAACACATAGAGTTAATTTTAGAACAACAAAATGAAGCTATTGAAAGATTAGCTCATGATTTTAACGATACTAAAGACTTTATCTTTTTAGGAAGGGGAATTAATTTTCCCATTGCCCTAGAAGGGGCATTAAAATTAAAAGAAATTAGTTATATTCATGCAGAAGGATATCCCGCAGGGGAAATGAAACATGGTCCCATTGCCTTATTAGATGATAAAGTCCCAGTGGTTGTCATCGCTGTTCCTGGATCTGTTTATGATAAGATATTATCCAATGCAGAAGAAGCAAAAGCACGAGATGCACGATTATTAGGCATTATTGCCGAAGGCGATAAAAACGCAGAAAAAGTTTTTAATGACTTGTTACCAATTCCGATGGTGGATGAATTGATTTCTCCAATTCTATCAGTCATTCCTTTACAACTGTTATCCTATCATATTGCTGCGCGGCGAGGTTTAGATGTGGATCAGCCACGTAATTTAGCCAAGTCTGTTACAGTTGAATAAAATTTTTAGAAAAGGCTTTTTCTTTTGTAATTAGATAATAAAGTTGGTAAGTTTATAATAAAGTTGGTAAATTTATAATAAAGTGCGTAAATTTAGATAGTAGGAACACTATCTACAGAGGTTCTTTATAGCTAGTGTTTTAAGAAATGAGGACATCATGACTATTGTACTAATTAGAGGAGTCCGAAGCAGAATGAGGTAAATGTCAATATATTATCCTTATATGTAGATTGACGGTTTTTGACTGCGGAAATTTACCAACTTTATTATCTTACAAAAATGGAGTTGAACAACTGCCCAAAAATTTAGTAACCAAAATTTACCAACTTTATTTTTTTTAGTTCTACTTTATCCAACCAGAGATTAGGCATTACACTCATCGAAAATTACCAACTTTATTATTTGTCTACATCTTTGTCATAAGATAATAAAGTTCTATAATTAAGGTTAAACTCTACCTGATAGTCAAAATTATACAACTTTATTTTTGGAGAGTTTAATATAGATGAGGCAAAATCAAGAAATTCATCGAGAGAAATTATAAAACTTTATTATCTCTCCACAAAACCGTAGAGAAAAAACAAAATGAATCAAAAACAATATGCAGCAGCAACCCAGCGCAATCGAGAACCAATATTAACTGTTCTCAAAAAAGTTTTACCTCCAACGGGAATCATACTAGAAATAGCAAGTGGTACTGGAGAACACGCTGTATTTTTTGCCCCCCATTTACAACCAAGAAAATGGTTACCCTCAGAAACAAATCCTTTACTTAGAGATAGTATCAAAGCATGGAGTCAAGAATATCCTAGTGATAATCTGCTACCAGTCAGGGATATCAATGCGGAAGCAGCAAACTGGGGATTAGAAACAGAAAAAGATAGAGAAATTACCGCTATAGTAAATATAAACATGATTCATATATCCCCCTGGTCAGCCTGTGTTGGCTTAATGGCAGGGGCGCAGCGTCTCTTACCATCTCAAGGTATACTTTATCTGTATGGACCATATAAAATCGAAGGTAAACATACATCAGACAGTAATGTATCCTTTGACGAGATGCTGCAAGCACAAAATCCTAGTTGGGGAGTTAGAGATTTAAATGCAGTAGTTCAAGTAGCAGCAGAACATCAATTTGTGTTGCAATCAACAGTACCTATGCCTGCGAATAATTTTTCAGTGATTTTTCAAAAACAATAATTCTTTGAATTATACAACTATACAATTATACAATTAAGAAATTGTTAGTTTCTTGGAAACTGAATTTGAAAAGAAAGGTATACTAAAAATACAAGCCCGCGCCTTAAGGTTTGAAGCTTCAGCATTATCAGGTAAATTGTAAAAATGACAAAAAATCCCTATTTAGAACTAATAGAAATTCCCTCTGGATATCTCAACATTATGGGCTATGTAGATGAGTCAAACGTCAATGGTCCAGGATGTCGCGCTGTAGTCTGGATGCAAGGATGTTGGCGAGAATGTCCTGATTGTTTTAATCCCGAATCTTGGTCATTTGAAATTAATCAATTGATGGCAGTAGATACATTAGTTGAAAAAATTACCAGTAATACTCGTAATGAAGGCGTTACCTTTTCAGGAGGAGAACCTTTTTTGCAAGCTAAAGAATTAGCAAATTTAGCTCGTCAAGTTAAAGCCAGAGGACTGAATGTCATGTCATTTACTGGATTTACCCTAGAAAAGCTTCTATCTGAAGATGCCCCACCAGGCAGTCAGGATTTATTGGCTCAACTTGATATTTTAATTGATGGTGCTTATATTCAATCTTTAGCTGTAAATTCTCCCGATTCTCCTGTTTCTTCCAGCAATCAGCGAGTTCATGTCTTTAATCCTCAGTTGAAAGACCGAATTACTTGGGCTAGTAACCAAACAGAAATTCATGTTCTCAAAGATGGTAGTCGTATTATCACTGGTTATCTGGGTCAGATGTCCCTGTCTGATTAGGGTTAGGATCAATTCTTTAACTCATTACTTCAAAACTCATTATTCATCCACCACAAGTAAATGAGTGATAAAGATGCAAGATCTAAGTAGTAGGGGCGCTCTTGCTTGCGCCCTTCTGGTGCTTTAATATGAGTATTCCCTCTGTACCTCAGCAAACTAAAAAACTCTATATAGTAATTTTTAGTTCAACCAGTTTTCAGTTATTCTATCAATTTCTCCCTCTAATTCCATTCGGGTAATTATGATATCTAGTTGTCGAATTATATCATTATCTAAAGCTAAAGCAAAACCATAATTCTCCTCACTTAAGGAAAATGGAGCTAGTTTCAGTTCTTGTTTTGGATTTTGTTTTAAATAATATCTTAAAGCAGGAGTATCAAACACTACTCCTTGCACTTGACCTGAAATTAGTGAATCAATTGCTTCTTGGAGACTAGATGAGGGTACTATTTTGGCATCATAAGAACGAGCTAATGCTTCTCCGGTAGTTCCCTCAACTACGCCAATCCTTCTATTGACTAAATCTCCATAATTTTGGAAAGTTGCTACTTTTTGTTCAGATAAAGAGAGAGTTAAAGCTGTAGCTATACCAGCCGTAAGAGAAGAAGCTGTGACCATAGTGATGACCATCCAAACTCCCGTGATAATTTTTCCTGTTTTAGTCACAGGCGCTTTATCACCATAACCAACTGTGGTAAGAGTTACCAATGCAAACCACATACTGTTAAATATTCCCGGAAGGTATTCTCTAGGAAATTGTTCTGAATTCCTTCGTCTCTCAGCTATCCAGAGTAAATTGCCCATTATAAATAATAAGACAATCAAAATACCCACAGAAGAAATAAATGCTAAACCAAAAAAAGGTTTAACTTTATCCCAAATCGTTGCTTTACGTGCATTTACAAGTAATCCTATCTTAGATATATAATAGGGTTGAGTAAATTCAACACGTTGTAAGCGGTCAGGAGTGATACTAATAGGTCCGATGAGTAGATCTACTTCTCCCTGAACTACAGCGTCTAAAGCATCGTTGATATTTTGGATTGGTACTAACTCATAGTCTATATTTTCACTTTGGGCTATTGATTTCCAAATATCAACGCTAATTCCTCTGATCTCCTCATCTTCATCAAATATAAAAGGAGAACTACCAACAGTTCCCACTCTCATTTTTTCTTCTTGTGCTGTAACCTGTTGGGTGAAAAAAATACTTAGCACCAAAGTAAAAAAAAACAGCAGTCTCTGTCGATTAAACATGGTTATGTGTATGATTAACAAGTGCATCAAAAGTTATTCTAGCATTTCTCAAATTCATGAAAAATCCGTCAGGGCGATCGCCTCCAAATCTCTCTCCTGAGATCTTCCATCAAAACCCACTCATCCACCACCAGTAACTTTTGATAAAGATGCTTTGGTCTGAGTAGATCAAAGCACCAGAAAATTTGGCCTGAAAATTAGTACATAAGTAGTGCTAAAAGATATGAGACTAGGAAAAATTTACATTATTTAAAAATTATTAGTAATTAGTCAAAAAAATTAAAGTTAAGAAATATAAAATTTTCCTTAAAGCAAGTATATTAAAATACATTGCAAAAAGGATATATTGAAGAAAAAGTGAGTTAATCTCAAAATATAAAAGAGAAAATTAGAAAGAAAAAGTGAAGCTAAACAAATCGCTTAATCTAAACATCTCAAGGCAATAAAGTCAAGAAGACGAGGAGCAGATATGACAGAAAAAGCTGAAAGAAACATCCGTAATGTCGCTTTAGTTGGTCCTTATTCGAGTGGTAAAACCACGTTACTAGAAAGTTTATTATTCGTTACAGATAAACTAACTCGCAAAGGCACCATCAAAGAAGGAAACACCCTAGGAGATAGTAGTCCAGAAGCCAGAGAACATAGTATGAGTGTAGAAATTTCTCTAGGCAGTACTAATTACAAAGATATAGAGTTTCAATTTATTGATTGTCCCGGTTCCGTAGAATTTGTTCAAGAAACTTATAATGCTTTGATGGGTGCAGGAAGTGCAGTTATAGTATGTGAACCAGTAGTAGAAAAAGTTTTAACTTTAGCGCCATTATTTAAATTTCTAGATGATTGGGAGATTCCCCACTTAGTATTTATCAACAAAATGGATCGCGCTAATAATGACTATAGAGATATTTTAAAAGCCCTTCAAAAAGTATCTAGTCGCCCCCTAGTGCCACAACAATATCCGATTCGCCAAGAACAAGAAGTAATAGGATTTATTGATTTAATTACAGAACAAGCTTATCACTATCATTCAGGAAGTCCGGCAGATCCCGTGCCTCTACCTGAGGAACTAAAAAACCAAGAAAAACAAGCCCATGAAGAAATGCTAGAAGCTTTAGCAGATTTCGACGACCATCTGCTAGAAGAATTAGTAGAAGAGATTGAGCCATCTCGGGAAGAAGTTTTAAAAGATTTGAAAAAAGAATTAGGGGCAGATCAAATTGTCCCGGTGTGTTTTGGTATAGCTCAAGAAGATTATGGGGTACGTCCTCTACTAGATATTTTACACACAGAAGCCCCAGAACCTAATTTAACTGCGGCAAGACGAGGCTTTAAAACCGAAGGAAATCAAAACACAGTGATTCAGGTATTAAAAACTTATTACACTAATCAAGGAGGAAGACTGTCTGTAGTAAGGGTTTGGCAAGGGAATCTCACTGAAGGAATGGTGTTTGGTGAAGTGCGTGTGGGAGGAATTTACCGGATGATGGGGCAACAAACCGAATCAATTGGTAAAGCGGAAACAGGGGAAATTGTCGCCGTTAGCCGTTTAGAAGGAGTCCAAACCGGAGATACCCTCAGTAACGGTGACAAAAAATTAAAACCAATGCCAAAAGTAGCTCAAATAAAACCAGTATATCCTTTAGCAGTTAGCCCAGAAAATCATCAAGATGACGTCAAAGTTACTAGTGCTATTACTAAATTAGTAGAAGAAGATACAGGCTTATATTGGGAGCAGCATGGAGATACTCAAGAAGTAATTCTTTGGGGACAAGGAGCAATTCAACTATGTGTAGCGTTAGAGCGTCTCAAACGTAAATATAACCTGGCCATGCAAACTCATAATCCTCAAATCCCCTATAAAGAAACTATTTGTAAGTCTACCACCGCCCACGGACGCTATAAGCATCAAAGTGGAGGTCATGGTGCTTTTGGAGATGTATATTTAGATATTCAACCTTTAGGACGCGGTGAAGGGTTTCACTTCCATGAAAAAATTGTGGGAGGGGTAGTGCCTAAACAATATATTCCTGGTGTAGAAATGGGAGTAAAAGAATATCTCGCTCAAGGACCTCTAGGCTTTCCGGTAGTTGACATAGATGTTACCCTATCCAATGGTTCCTATCATTCTGTAGATAGTTCTGAACAAGCCTTTAAACAAGCAGCACGCATCGCTATGAGTGAGGGGATGCAACAATGTAACCCAGTGTTGTTAGAGCCAATTTTAATCGTGAAAGTTTCCACACCGACAGAATTTACTTCTCAAGTCATACAAGTAGTAACAGGACGTCGCGGACAAATTCTCAATTTGGAACCTTTGACAGATTGGCGAGGTTGGGAACAAATTACAGTATACTTACCCCAAGCTCAAATGCAAGACTTGATTACTGAATTACGTTCTGCCACTCTAGGGGTAGGCTTCTTTGAATGGGAATACGACCATTTAGAAGCGGTACCTGAGAAAATTACGGCTAATGTTTTAGGTAGATAATATTCAAGAAGGAATGAGATGAAATATAGGTTATCTATCTCAGGGGAGATAAACCATAAGTTCTTCATTCCTTACTCTTGGTAAATGTTATACTATTGTTTCCTCTGGTTTTAATACTAAGCACATCTATACAGATCAATTATGAGCCAAACAGTAGCGACAATCATGACCGCTAATCCAATTACAGTTAAGCCTGAAACTGCTTTAACTGAAGCAATTAAAATAATGGCCGATAAACGGATTAGCGGCTTACCAGTAATTAATGATGCAGGGAAGTTGGTGGGAGTAATCTCCGAAAGCGACTTAATGTGGCAAGAAACAGGGGTAAATCCACCACCGTATATTATGCTTCTTGACAGTATCATCTATTTAGAAAATCCCGCTCGTCATGAAAAAGAAATTCACAAAGCTTTAGGACAAACTGTCAAAGAAGTGATGAGTGAAAAACCAATTACCATTAAGCCAGAAAAGTCCGTACGGGAAGCAGCAGTGATTATGCACGATAAAAATATTCGTCGTCTACCCGTAGTCGATGACGAGGGTAATGTGATAGGAATAATTACTCGTGGTGATATTATTCGCACCATGGCCAATAGCTAATTATGGAGAGATATACATGAGTGTTAGTCCCGAATCTGTGCAACAATTAATTAATTCTGATGATTTTGGCGATCGCATTAAGGGTATTAATCAATTACGTCACCTCGATACTCAAACGGCTTTTAATCTGGTTAAACCCTTGATTAAAGATCCTAATACGAGAGTACGTTATGCCGCCGTTAGCCAATTAGATACCATTGGCCAAAATAATCGCCAAGAAAGCTTAAATCTTCTGCGCGATCGCCTTTTAAATGATACAGAGGCGGACGTCCAAGCCGCCGCCGCTGATGTTATTGCCGCCTTGAAATTCACTGAAGCTTTTCCTGATTTAGAAAAGTTATATTATCAAACCTCCGAATGGCTTATTCAAATGAGTATTGTGGCTAGTTTGGGAGAGTTTGGGGATCCTCGCGGCTTCGATTTACTCAAAGATGCCATAAATTCTGAATTAGCTTTAATTAAGACGGCCGCTGTTAGTGCTTTCGGAGAATTGGGTGATAAGAGAGCTATTCCTTTACTTACTCCTTTAGTGGATGATCCTGATTGGCAAATCCGCTATCGTTTGATTCAAGCCCTTACTCATTTGGGCACTGATGAGGTCATACCTTCTTTGGAAAAATTAACCCAAGATTCAGTTCCCGAGGTTGCTAGAAGTGCTAAGGAGCATTTAGCTTCTCTTCAATAAAGCATATTTCTAATTGTAACCATCCCATCTACTAGCTTTTCCATCTCCTCAGGAGTATGTAGAGCATTTACTACAATACGTAAACGAGGTTTGGCAATAAACCATATTGGTGATACCCAGATATTATACATATCCAGTAAATGCTGGGCAAAGGTTTTCGGGTTAATTCCTTCTGGTAAAATAACAGGTACTATATTAGTATATCCTAAGAGTTGAAATCCTTGGTCTAGTAAACTAGAACGTAAATACTGGGTGTTAGCTTGTAAACTTTTCACCAATTCGGGATGTTTTTGTACTTCGCGAATACTAGCTAAGGCCGCCGCTGCTGTACTGGGGGGTAAAGATATAGTCCCAGCTGAAGTTCTAGATACTTCTAACAAATCTACTAATTCCGGTACGTATGTACTAATGGCAGCTCCGGCAGAACCAGCAAATTTAGAAAAGGTAGTCATAATCAAAGGTTCTAAACCAGAGTCTTTAACCTGGTTAGGAGTTATGCCAAAATGTTCATAGATGCCCTTTCCTGTTGCCCCAATTGCTCCGCTAGAATGAGCTTCATCCATGAGAATTACACTTTCTGGATATTCTTTTAAGACTTCAATCAATTCCGGCAGAGGAGCAATATTTCCCTCCATAGAGAAGATTGCATCAGAAACTAACATAATGCGATCTTCTTTTTGGGCATAGCGACGTAATTGTTTACGCAAATGTTCAGGGTCGCAGTGACGATAGGTTTTTATCCTCACTTCTGGCCCTTTTCTCACTAATTGTCCTGAACTTCCCCTGGTAGCATTAATAACGGCAGCTGTTATGCAATCATGGTTATATAAGTCTGAGAGAATCAGAGTGGGTCTAGTATGTTTAAACTCTGGTATTGACATAGAAAGATAGCAAAAACCATCCATGAGAGCTTGCATCGCTAACCAGGCATTGAGAAATAGGTGTGTATGGGGTAGTCCTTTGTAGGCGGAGATTTCCTGCTCTAATTCTTGATGTAATTTGATGCGGCCACTGAGAATCGATGCTGAACTATTGGAGGTTCCGTACTGATGAATTGCGGCGATCGCTGCTTCCTTGACTGGTTGGGATTGAGCCAATCCTAACAAATCATTGGTGCAAAATGTCAATACTTTTTTTAACTTACCACATTTATCTTCAATTGTAAAAATATTCCCTGCTTTGGTGTGGACTATGTACTTATCTGGATAAACGTCCTGTTTATAGAGAGTTTTGATGTATTCTTGAACTGTCTTCATTAATTTTGTTAATTCAAAGCTTAATTAGTTTCTCGACTGTTTTGCCATTCTAAAACTTGATAGGTCCCAAATATCCAATCCCACCAATCCACACCCAAACCAAAGTTATGATGCCACTGATTGTAATGGTGATGGACATAGTGTACAGGCATTTTCATCCAAAAACATTTACTTGGGTCTTCGTGCTGCATTTGATGGGCGTAGGCGGCGAAAACAGCATAGGTTAGGCTTCCTATCATCCAACTCAATCCAACTAAGTAAGAGAAGGGAAACATCAAAAACATCAGGACAAAGCCGCCTTTGAGATAGTCTCTAAATTCACGCCAGAAACCTTGTCCTGTATTTTTGCGATGATGTTCTACATGAACCTTCCCCAGTTTGCTTTGGGGAGCAAAGTGCATATATCTGTGTACCCAATATTCTACTAGACTAGCGAATACAAAAGCTAGTATAAAACTAATTAATACAATTGGGGTCTGTTTAAGAAAAATCATGGCTTGTTTGTGCTTTTTTAACAAATTAGTATACAATATTTTTCTCTTCAAGATCTTGCACTTCTTGTTTTGAGAGTTAATCTATAGTTCCAGCGCCGATTTGGTTCTATTGAACCAACCCAGATTTTATAAGTCCCTGATTGCCAGTTAGAGTCTTCTACACTAGCATCAGCTTTTTCTCCCGTATCATCTCCACAGCGTACTTTTCCAGGACCCATCACCAGTAAAGTTGTATCTTCCCCTCCACTATCTACATTTATTGCTAAATACTCAAAGTTGTCTTGTAAAATTAAGATATGGTCTGGTTTGAGATCTGAATAACCTAGACAGGCTATGTTGCGATCATCTCGATTAGCTTGAGAGGAAAGAGAGTAAGACCCACCTGTATAACCCCTAACTTCTGTATTTTCTCCTTGAAATCCTCTGGTTAGGGTTAAGCTACCAAACATTGATTCAGAAGCTACTGCTGATAAACTCACACAGGTAAGAAATATAATTAGATAACAATGACGCATAAAAATTTACTCAGACTCCAGTTTAATTAGTCTCATTATTTATAGCCAATCACTCAATAATTAGAATAATCTTGTAATTATTGTGGATTTCCCTCCCTAACGAAGTCAAACTTACTATCCCTCTTGTATCTAAATTAACTATAACATAACTTTCCATGTTTAAAAGCCAAGGTTTAACAAAACTAAAAATATTTTTTTTAATTTCTTTAGCTATTATTTTCCTGAAAATTTTTGCTCATTTACTTGTAAATATTTTATGGTTTCAAGAGTTAAATTACCTAAGTGTTTTTTGGGAAATTTTAAAGACAAAACTAATATACGGACTTTTAACCGGAGTTATTTCTTTTTTATTTTTAAATTATAATTTTAACCGCGCTCTTCAACTAAGATGGCCAAAATCCCTAGAAAAATACAATTTTAATTCTAGGGAACTTAAACCTCAATCTCAAGCAATCGATTTACCCCCTCTACTACTAATGTTAACTTTATTTGCTTTAATTATTAGTAGCTTAGTTGTCTATTCTACTCAAGTAGCCTATGAAACCTGGAGAATAGATTATACTCTTCCTAAGGTAACTCCTTCCTTAACTAATCTTTTACAAAATTATTCCATTAGAGCAATAATTGCTCAATTAGCCACATATTCTTGGAAAGTTGTCTTGGTCATTATTTTTACGGGTTTGTTACTCAAGAGTCCTCGCTTTTTCATCAAAATTTTTAATCTGGTTATTACTTTGGTCTTGACTTTGATTATTGCGGGAAACTGGACCATAATTTTACAATTTTTATATGCAAATCAATTTGACCAAACTGATCCCCAATTTGGAAAAGATATTGCTTTTTATATTTTTACCTTACCAGTATTGCAACTAATCTATTTATGGCTGGCTGGTTTACTTTTATATAGTATAGCCGCTACTAGCTTATTATATTTACTATCAGGTGATAGCTTAGCAAAAGGTAAATTTCCAGGATTTTCCCGTCCCCAATTGCGACATTTATATGGATTAACGGCGGGAATGGGAATGATTATCGCCTTTCATCATTGGTTAACTAGATATCAACTCCTTTACTCCCAAAGAGGTGTAACCTATGGTGCTAGTTATACTGATGTTAATATTCAAATGCCATTAGAAATTGCTCTATGTTTAATTAGTATGGGAATTTCTTCATGGTTACTGTGGAAAGCAATTACAGGCGCAGGGAGAAATAATTTGTTTTTAACTCAATTTTTCGGGAGGCAAAACAAATTAGGTAGACCTCTATATAGAATTCCTTTTTCTCCCTGGCCTTTTTATATCTATTTAATAGTATTTTTTGGCAATATAATTAGCTGTTTTGCCGTACAGTCTTTTGTGGTTCAACCTAATGAATTAGAAAGAGAAAGACCCTATATCGAAAGAAGTCTTAAGTATACCCGGCAAGGATTTGACTTAGATAAAATTGAAATAAAAACATTTAATCCTGAAGAACAACTTACTTATCAAATTATTCAGCAAAATTCTTTAACTATAGATAATATTCGCTTATGGGATACACGTCCTCTATTAGAAACTAATCGTCAACTTCAACAAATTAGACCTTACTATCATTTTATCGGGGCAGATATAGATCGCTACACAATTAGAGTATCAGATAATGAGCAAAATAATGATCAACAAATAAATAGTAAAAAACAACAAACAATTATTTCAGCTAGGGAATTAGATTATAATGATGTCCCACAACAAGCACAAACCTGGGTTAATGAACATTTAGTTTATACCCATGGTTATGGTTTTACTCTTTCCCCAGTGAATTTAGTTGATGAAGGTGGATTACCCTATTACTTTGTTAAGGATATTGGTATTTCCCAAGAAGACACCGCTTTGAGAACTTCTAGTGAATTAATTAATTATAGTATTCCTATCGGGAAACCGAGAATTTACTACGGGGAATTAACTAATACCTATGTGATGACATCTACGGAAGTACAGGAATTTGATTTTCCTAGCGGTCAAGAAAATGTTTATAACGTCTATGATGGTACCGGAGGAATTAAATTAGATTCTTATTGGCGACGTCTGATATTTGCTATCGATTTACGCGATTGGCAAATGTTATTTACCAATAATTTTACTCCTGACACTAAGCTGTTGATGGTTCGCAATATTAATATGCGTATTCGTAAAATTGCTCCTTTTTTAAGATACGATCAAGATCCTTACTTAGTAGTAGCTGATGGGGGAGATTCTCAACAAGGTGAATCAGCTAATTATCTCCATTGGATTATAGATGCCTATACCACCAGTAGTTACTATCCCTATTCTGATCCTCTAAATTATCAATTTAATTATATTCGCAATTCAGTAAAAATTGTTGTGGATGCCTACAACGGTGATGTACAGTTTTATGTAGCCGATGCTGATGATCCGATTATTCAAACTTGGCAAAAGGTTTTTGGAGAGATTTTTCACCCTCTAGATGATATGCCAGATGCTCTCAAAAGTCATATCCGCTATCCTCAAGATTATTTTAATACTCAATCAGATTTATTGCTTAACTATCACATGTTAGATCCCCAAGTGTTTTACAATCGGGAAGATCAATGGCGTATACCTAATGAGATATATGGTTATGAATCTAGAGAAGTAGAACCCTACTATCTAATTATAAAATTGCCGACCACGGAAAAAGAACAGTTTATTTTAGTGAATCTCTATACCCCAGCAATTAGAAACAACTTAATCGCTATTTTGTTTGGACTCTCTGATGGTAAAGATTATGGTAAATTAGTAATCTATACTTTACCCAAGCAACGCTTAGTTTATGGTACAGAACAAATCGAAGCGAGAATTAATCAAGATCCGGTAATCTCTCAACAAATTTCTCTGTGGAATCGAGAAGGTTCAAGAGCAGTTCAAGGTAATCTGTTAGTAATTCCTATAGAAAATTCCCTACTGTACGTAGAACCATTATATTTAGAAGCAGAACAAAATAGCTTACCAACTTTAGTTAGGGTAATTCTCGTCTACGGAAATCGGATTGTTATGGCAGAAAGTCTAGATAAAGGCTTAAGAAGCTTGTTTGAAGACACAATGACTACGGAAACTACACCAATTATTAGACCTCTTGAGGAAAATAATGTCGAACAATGAAGCAGAATCATCAGTAAAATCTTCTGGCTTAGGTACTTTTGCTGGGGTTTATACTCCATCAATCCTAACTATCTTAGGAGTGATTATGTATCTACGCTTTGGTTGGGTAGTGGGAAATGTGGGATTATTGGGAGCTGTATTAATAGTTACTCTCTCAAATTCTATTACCATTTTAACCGCTTTGTCAGTGTGCGCGATCGCCACTGACCGGGTAGTGAAAGTAGGGGGAGCTTACCATATAATTAGTCGCAGTTTAGGGGTAGAAACCGGGGGAGCTGTAGGAATTCCATTATTTTTTGCTCAAGCAATCTCTGTGGCACTATATACACTGGGTTTTGCTGAGAGTGTGGTTTCCACTTTTTCCACTTTTGACAATAATCTCAATCAACTGTATGTGGCTTTAGTTGTGACCGTAGGAGTAGGGATTTTAGCCTTAACTTCCGCAAGTATTGCCCTGAAATCCCAGTATATTATTATGGCAGCAATTGCTTTATCTTTACTATGTTTTTTCTTTGGACATCCCCTAGAAGAAACCAAGATTGAATGGTGGGTAACTACAGATACATCCTTTTGGACGGTTTTTGCGGTGTTTTTTCCTGCTGTTACAGGGTTAATGGCGGGAGTGAATATGTCTGGAGACCTCAAAGATCCTAGTAAATCTCTTCCCATAGGAACTCTAGGGGCAGTTTTGACAGGCTATATTATTTATATGGCTTTACCCATTTTCCTCGCTATGCGGGCTGACTCCGCCACTCTTATCGCTGATCCTTTGGTGATGAAGAGAATTGCCGTATGGGGACAATCAATCTTGTTGGGAGTTTGGGGAGCAACACTAAGTAGTGCAATTGGTAGTATATTAGGGGCGCCGCGAGTACTCCAAGCTTTAGCAAGAGATGGAGTATTACCCCCCTATCTTAGCTTCCTAGGGAAAGGAAGTGGGCCGAACGACGAACCAAAAATTGGCACCATAGTTACTCTAGGAATTGCCATCGCTGCGGTATGTATAGGAGATTTAGATCTGATTGCCCCAGTTTTAAGTATGTTTTTTCTAACTACTTATTTAGTCCTGAATCTTGCGGCGGGGGTAGAAAGTTTCCTACAAAGTCCCTCCTTTCGTCCTGTATTTCGCGTTCATTGGAGTTTATCCATACTCGGGGCAATTGGTTGTATAGTAGTAATGTTTTTAATTAATGCTGTGGCTACCATCTTTGCCGCATTCATCATCCTGGGTATTTACTTCTGGATAGAAAGAAAAGAAATGAAAGTAGCCTGGGGAGATGTGCGTCGTGGAATGTGGATGGAGTTATTACGCATAGGTATTTGGCAAATTAATCACTCCGAAGAAGATCCTAAAAACTGGCGCCCCCATATCTTAGTTTTATCGGGATCTCCCACCAGACGTTGGTCTCTAATTAGTTTAGCTAATGCAATAACTCACAAGCGAGGTATTATTAGCGTTTGTAGCGTTTTAACGGCAGATACCTTTGATCTTGAACGGAAACAAAGTATAGAAGACAGTATGCGTAGTTATTTAGAAAAAAGAGGTATACAGTCCCTAGTACGTGTAATCTTTGATACCGATGCCTTTAATGGTGCAGTAAAATTAGTCGCTAGTTACGGTTTAGGCCCTTTAGTTCCTAATACTATCTTAATTGGTGATAGTGAAGCTAAAGAAAATCGCGATCGCTATTGTGAAATGTTGACTAACTTACATAACTATGGTCGCAATTTAATTATTCTCCGAGAAAATACTGAATATAATTTCGGTGAACATCGAACTATTGATATTTGGTGGGGAGGAATGAAGGCTAATGGTAGTCTTATGTTACTATTAGCTTATTTATTAAGGGGAGATCGCTCTTGGAGTCAAGCTCAAGTTTATCTTAAATTAGTGGTAAATGATGAATCGGCAGCGGCAGCAGCTAAGACTAATTTAGATGCTTTAGTAGAGAAATTGCGCATTAAAGTTATACCCAAGGTAATTATCGGTAACAAGCGTCCTTTTCGCGATATTTTACACGAATCTTCCGCAAATACTGACTTGATTTTTATCGGGATGGCAAATCCTAATGAAAAATTTATCGACTATAAGGAATTTGTCAAGTATTATGAAAATCTTCAGTCTTTAGTCGGTCATCTTACTACAGTTTTTGTCCTAGCTGCACCAGATTTTGCCTTTGAGGAAGTTTTAATTGATTCAAAAGACTAAATATACCCACAGACAAGTTCTTTAGGAGGCGAGAATCAATTTTTAAGAGGTTAGGATCAATTCTTTAACTCATTACTTCAAAACTTTAAAACTTCTTTGACTTCATTACTTATTACTCATTACTCAAAAGGGCGATCGCTTTGATACTCCCGTAAAATTAGATATAGAACAGGTAAGATTGTCTATTCCTCACATAGCTGAATCAACCCAAGAGTCATTAAGAAACTGGTTATCCCAAATTATTCGTAAAAATCTAGAGTTAAACAATGTGATTTATAGTGCTATGGTGCGTTACACGCACGTTAACGCACCCTACGGTATTTCTTTAGAGATGACTGAATTCCGAATTCCGAATTCAGGCGACTTTCTTGCCTCCTGCCTCACATCAAAGCACCAGAACAAAAATACTGAATACGCCTTTAGGGTCAACCAATTTTTAAGCGCGATCGCATTAATTCTTTAACTCATTACTTCAAAACTTCAAGACTTCAAGACTCCAAAACTTCAAGACTTCAAAGCTTAGTACTTCAAGACTTCAAGACTTCAAAACTCCTTACTCATTATTCATTACTCATTACTCATAATTCATCCACAACCAGTAAATGAGTGATAAAGATGCGAGGGTCTGAGTTAACGCACCCTAGATAATTTTTGTTATGATTATTTGAGTCATCTACTTTGGAAAATAGAGGAATTGACTGCTCCTGTTTATTGGCCAGATGCTGTTGCTTATTTATCAACTCAAGATGAGATTTTAGCAAGTTTAA
Organism: Johannesbaptistia floridana; assembly: GCF_057440575.1. Classification (NCBI taxonomy): domain Bacteria; kingdom Bacillati; phylum Cyanobacteriota; class Cyanophyceae; order Chroococcales; family Cyanothrichaceae; genus Johannesbaptistia; species Johannesbaptistia floridana. Next base: position 8,513 of record NZ_JALKVM010000011.1, on the reverse strand, counting down.
TAGCTGCAAATCCTGATGTTATTCTTGTCAATTATCACAATCCCTTTTTTACTCTCATGAAAGCCGTGGTTGGTCAACAAATTTCAGTAAAAGCTGCTGATGCTGTCTGGCAACGTTTAGAAAATCTACTCGGAACTATTTCTCCCACAAACTATCTAACCTTCACAGAAGAAGAATTACGCGGATGTGGACTTTCTTATCGAAAAATTGATTACATTCGACATATTGCCAAGGCTTTTCAAGATGGAATGCTTAATCCTGATGATTGGGAAACCATGGATAATCAAGCTGTTGTTAAACAATTGACCTCAATCAAGGGGATCGGAATTTGGACCGCTGAAATGTTTCTTATTTTTTATCTTCAACGTCCTGATATCTTACCTTTGGCGGATTTAGGATTGATTAATGCTATTCATGTTCATTATAGTTTGAATCGAAAACTCTCGAAAGCTGAAATATTCAACCTTTCTCTCAAATGGAAGCCTTACCGGACAGTTGCCACCTGGTATCTCTGGCTTAGTTTAGATCCCCTGACAGTTCAATACTAATTCTAAATTACCATGAGTGAGGAGACCTGATTCTTTTCTTTACTGTACTGTTGCTTCAGGATTTGTTGCTTCTAAAGCCATAGTCTTTGCCGCAATTTTACCAACTTCTTGATCAATAAAGAATAATCCTTGTCCTTCTATACCTATTAATTTTATTTTATCAAGAATACTCTTGAAGAGAAACTCTTCTTGATGTTGCTCTGCTACATACCACTGTAAAAACTGAAGGGTAGCATAATCTGGCTCTGTATTCGCTAAATGAACTAATTCATTAATTTTCTGGGTGACTAGTTGTTCGTGAGCATAAATTTTTTCAAACATCACTACTAAAGATTCAAATTCTACCGGAGGAGAATCCATGGATCCAATTTTAGCTAATGCTCCAGTTTCTTGTAAGTAATTTAATAAACGACGCATGTGAGCCATTTCCTCATCGGCATGATTAGTTAAGAAAGTAGCACAACCATCCAAAGATTTATAGGTACACCAAGCTCCCATTTGCAAATACATGTGAGAAGAGTAAATTTCTAAATTAATCTGTTCATTCAATTGATCAATTATTGATTGAGATAGCATCAATTTTTTCTCCTGATATCTAAAATTTATGCTTTAGAACTACATTATAGTAGATTAATGATAAAGTTTCTCATTAATCTCACACTTTTTTAATCTTTTCTAAATTATATCAAGTCCGTTTAATTAGTTATATTATGAGATATTGATGCAAATACTTAAAAACCCTCTTTCTTCCCTACTCCCGGAGCTCCCAAAGCTATGCGGACATGATATTATAGGAGCACCTCTGCTTAAGAAAAGTTAACAAACAGTCTTTTTCAAGTCTAACTTAACTTTTCTCCCACGTTTAAGCGCATTCCGTTAACAAAATCCCAACCAGATTGGGGGCGTTTACCCGGTAATTGTACCTGAGTTAGTAATAATAAACCGTCATCAGTAGCAACAACAGGACCTAAATTTTTGGCTAAACTGACTATTTCTCCAGCTTCAGCAGGGAGATTAGCTAGTTGAGAATTGAGTTGTTGTACTTGTAGGGGTAATTGACTAGTATAAGCTTCTCCTAGGGGCATAGTAGCAATTATTTTTAATTGTTTTTCTCGCCAAGAGACAAAACAATTAGGGAAAAAAGCACGGACTTGATTATGGAGTGCGATCGCGCTTTTGTGCCAATCTAGTTGATAATCAGTTTTTTGAATTGGAGGGGCGTAGGTTGCTTCTTGGTCATTTTGAGGAATTGGAGAAATATTCTCTAATTCTAATAAAGTTTTGATGAGTAAATCTGCACCCTGTTGAGATAGGGTAATGGCTAATTGTTGGGCATTATCCAAGAGAAAAATCTCTGTAGTAGCAACGAGAAGCATATCTCCTGTATCCATGCCTTCATCCATCATCATCGTGGTAATTCCCGTGGTGGAGTCGCCATTGTAAATACTCCATTGAATTGGTGCCGCTCCCCGATACTTCGGTAAAATAGACCCATGTACATTAATGCAGCCTAATTTAGGCATAGATAGTATTTCTGGGGAAAGAATTTGTCCGTAAGCAACTACCACGAATACATCGGCATTGAGTGCTGTTAATTTCTCTAGAGTTTCTCTATGCTTTTTTATTCTTTTCGGTTGCCATACTGGTAAACTATTCTCTATGGCTACTTTTTTCACCTCAGAAGGAATTAACTTCTTACCTCTACCTCTAGGCTTATCTGGTTGAGTTACCACTCCGATTACTTCCATTTCTGGATGCTCTAATAATTTATTAAGAGTTGGTACAGCAAACTGGGGAGTCCCGAAAAAAACTATGCGCATATTTATAAATATTTGCTCAATCTATTTGATTGTACCAGAGAAACAAGATTGTCAGTCAAAAATATTAATAACTTGAAAATAAGAAAATTTTCTGTTAGAATAAGAAATGATTCGGACCCATGCGATTATAACGCCCAAACCTTGTCAGGACCGGAAGGTAGCAGCAATACGGGATGCTTATAATAGGCGTGGAATCCGGATCTTTTTAAGTATTTAAGAAAAGCGAATATCTCTTAAAGTCAAAAAAGCAGTTAAAGCGGCGATCGCCTCAGCTAAAATACTCACAAGACGAAACAAAGCCACAATAACGAGTATATCAGCGGCGGGAAACTGTTGGGGGTTTAAACTAGCAATCACAGTAGCCTCAAATACCCCTAATCCTCCCGGTGCCCCAGGCACGACTAAACCCAATAACCAAGCAAAACTAAACACAGCAAGTAACAGGGGAATATCAGAAAACCTCAAGGGTAAAAAAGCAGCCACAGCGCATAAAAAACCAGCACCCCTTAGCAGCAAAAAAACCCATTCTCCCCCCAGTAATAACCAAGGATAGTCATGGAGTTTCACTGAAGTAGAACGCCCCTTTGCCTTAGCGGCTAAAGCAATAACACGATTAAGAATCAGAGGATGAATACCCACTAAAGTAGCAACTAAACCCAACAATTGCCATAACCAACTTTCACTCCCGGTGAAAATCGCCATCAGTAAAGCAGCAGCAGCCATTAACAAGGGCTCTAATAACACAGTTATAGTAGCTACTTCTCCAGTTCCCCCAGCCTTTACCACCGCATTTATACGACCGTAGAAATGCCAAATATTTCCAGGTAGATACTTACCAATATTGGTAACTAAATAAACTTTAATCGCCCATAAAACTGGCAGACGTAGTTTAAAAGCCCTAAGTATCCAACTCCATACCCAACTTGACCAAAAATGAGCAGCAAAAGTTACCAAAAGAGCGATACTTAACCATAACCATCCTTGGGATGTAATTCTTACCTCTGTTACCTGTTGCCAATGAGTTTTCAGGGTTTTTAGGAGGAAAAAAATAGTAAAACCGAGAACTAACCAACGTAAATAAGGTTTAATTTTTGCTAAAATCTTCTTCATTTATTGATTTTTTTGACCATAGCATAAAGGTTTTAAAGTATCTGATAGATTATAAATAGTCAAGCAGTTATGAAAGGAGTCAAGAGAACAAAAGTACTGAATACGCCTTTTTGGTCAACCAATTTTTAAGCGTTTAGCATTAATTCTCTAACTCATTACTTCAAGACTTCAAGACTTCAAGACTTCAAAACTTCAAGACTTCAAGACTTCAAGACTTCAAGACTTCAAGACTCATCCCCCACCAGTAATTTTGGGTAAAGATGCTTTGGTCTGAGTAAAGGGGATATGAGCTAAATCAGGTCTTAGCTAATTTTATCAGCCTCTTGTTTTTTAGGTAAAATTCTAGTTGATCTTTTACAATAGAGTCAAACACGAATTAATAATAATGGCTTCAATTTCCACAGACTATAAATACATTAACCTTAATGAACAGGGGACAGCCATGATTACAGGTTCAACCCTCAAAGTAATTGATCTTGTAATGGCAAAAATGGCTTATGGTTGGACACCTGAAGAAATACAGATTAATCATCGTAACTTAACCATGAGTCAAATTCATTCTGCATTCGCTTATTATTGGGAACATAAAGAACAATTAGATCAAGAGATTCAACAAGATTTTGAATACGTTCAAAAGTTGCGTTCTCCAGCAGAAGACTCTCCTTTTGTCACTAGGCTAAAAGCTGAAGGATTTCTATAATTGACTTTACCTCTCTATATGGATGAAAATGTACATGGTGCAATTACCATAGAATTACGAAGGCGAGAAATTGATGTTTTAACGGTTCAAGAAGATGGTTATTCAGGGCAATAATTAGTACACCCACAGTGGTAATTAATGCCATGGTGACATTGCCCATAAAGTTAAACCAGAGAATAAAAGTAGTAATGGCGATCGCTATAACCCCAGGCACAAACCAACCTGTTACCCGATCCGCCAGTCGTTGAATAGGAGCTTTTGATCCTTGAGCTTGTTGCACAAGTTTAACTATTTGGGCGAGGAAGGTATCTTTCCCCACTTTAGTGGCTCGAAATTTAAAGCTACCAGTTTTGTTAATGGTCGCGCCAACTACTTGATCCCCAGCTTGCTTTTGCACAGGCAAACTTTCACCCGTCACCATTGCCTCATCGATTGTTGAAGAACCGTCAACAATTTCTCCATCTACGGGAATTTTTTCCCCAGGACGAACCAAAACCACATCTCCCACCCTCACCTCAGCAATAGGAATATCTACTTCTTGACCATTACGGATTACCCAAAATTAACGCTACATACCTCCACTCCCGGAACAGACAAGATCGTCTTTTCAATATTACTAGCACAGGAAGCACAACTCATGCCTCGCAGTTTCAGCGTTGTATTTTCCATAGTATTTCATTTAAATCTTGGTTCTAATCGTTGTTATTACGATTATTAGCGGTAGTTTCTCAGGCTTTGACTACCATTTTTCTACCTGATAACCTGCTGTCACAATTGCTTGTTTAATCACATCTAAAGAAGCTTGGGTTTCTATTTTTAACTGCTTGGTTTTGGGATCTGCTTGAACTATAGCAGCAGGATCAATATTTTTCACAGCCTGAGTAATTGTATCACCACAGGCAGAACAAGCCATATTGGGAACTTTTAGTTGTATTGTCATTGTTTTAATTTTTCTCTATACTAAGTTGCGATCGCCTCTTGGTGGTGAGAAATCATCACACTCAAAAATTCAACAGAACTCATTACTCATTACTCATTACTCATTACTCATTTGAAACCTTGTGCTTTTATTCTAAACTCTCTAGTAGACTAGAGAGTCAAGAGGTTTTTTGGTTCAAAAAAGTAAGTATAAATACTTAAAAAACTCATTACTCATTACTCATTACTCATTACTCATTCCATTGGGTTAACCTAACTACCCATTCCCAAACGACTAGCTAAACCACTACTGAGAGGTATGAGAGTCGCTAAAACTAAAAATAGTGCCAATAAACCCCAAAAAGCCCTAGCATCATCTACTTCTGTTAACTCATTGAGACTAGGACGTTCTAATTGTCTTTGTAAAATAAAAATTAATACACCCCAGTAGAGAGGAATAGGATTTGCGGAATTAGTAATAGCGACAATAGCTATGACAATTAGAGTAGCAATGGTTGTGCGTCGTGCAATTTTACGACCATAAATAGCCTGAATAATTCTCCCTCCGTCTAATTGACCCGCAGGTAAAAGATTAATCGCTGTAATCACTAATCCTAACCAACCAATTAAAGCCAAAGGATGAATATTAATCACTGATTCACTAATTGTCGAACCTAGAATAACTTTAGCTAAACTAGCAACTAAAATAGAACCTTGGAAAAACTGACTGGGAATGTTTATACCTTCATTGGTATTAGATAAAAATAATCCTACTATTAACATACCAAGGGATGCTAATCCCCCAAAAGCAGGTCCGGCGAAGGAAACATCAAAGAGAATTTTGCGGTTAGGTATTAATGATTCAAAACGAGTAATTGCACCAAAGGCCCCAATTTGCCAACTTGGTAGAAAAAATGGCCAACTTAAGCGTACTTGATGTCTTTTGGCTACTATCCTGTGACCTACTTCGTGTAAAACCAGAATTAGGAGTAATCCTAGGGTTATGGGTAAAGCTTCTTGATAGCGGTTTAAATTATTAAATAAATCAAAGCCGAGAATTGTACTACTAACTTCTAAGATTGTAACTACTGTTGCTACTAGTAACACAACGGCGAGATTTTTTTGTGCTAGGGTAGTTGGTTGAGGATCGCTACTACTAGGCAAAAGAATCGCTACAGGCTTTCCTTGAGGATTTTCTACTAAAAATAGACGATATTTATCTTCTAATGATTCCTCTAGCTTTTTTGCTAGTTTAGGATAAACCTCTTCCGGTTCTCCTCTGAGGTTACCTTTGAAGACTAATCCTTCTTGATAGGCGATAGTTTCAGTGGCAAAAAAGGTATCAATGCCAAAAATGCCTTTGATTTTTTGAATATCTGCTTCAGGAATGAGTAATTTCTGAGAATTATCGGCTAATTTGTTTGTATCTTCTGATTCTGGATTTGCAGGAGGTTTTTCTTTAGCCGTTTCTTCTAGTTTCTCGGTAGCGCGTTTTTGTATAACTAAATCTTGTCCTGATTCTCTTAAACGTCTACCTAGGAAGATGTAAACCAGAATTGAGATAATCAGTAATAATAAAATTCCGGCAAAGTTAAGATAAATTCCCCCAGCAAAGAGGGTAAAGAAAATTAGCCAAGGAGCAAAAAGAACTACTGATTGTAGCCAAGCTAGTATACCTAATTTTCCATAGGCTTGAGCACGATTATAACCCCAAAATATAATACCTAGGGCAATCAAAATTAGCGCAATAATTACGGTGGTTTCGGATTGATTAAACATTTTTGATCAAATATTATTGTTAAAGTAGTGTTGTAAAGCTTGACGCAAGTTACCGTTATGGTTAGCTAGTAATTCAGTCCCCGCAGTGGGAGTTAAGTTTGTGGCTTGCAGTAGTAAAGCTAGTTTAACACTTTGGTTACTTTTATCTAAATATTCTGCGGCGGCTATGGTGTCTAAATCTGTTAAATCCTGGAGAATACGTAGGGCGCGATCGCGCAGTTTACTATTAGTCACAGCTACATCTATCATCCGGTTACCATAGACTTTGCCTAATTTTACCATGACACCTGTGGAGATAATATTCAAGGCCATTTTTGTGGCTGTGCCTGCTTTTAGTCTGGTTGATCCGGCTATTAATTCTGGTCCTGTTAGTAAACGAATATCTACATCTACTTCTATCTTAACCTGTTCTTCAGGTACACAGGCTAAAAATATTGTTTTAGCATCCAAGCTACGGGCTTGATTAATCGCCCCCTGTACAAAGGGAGTTGTACCACCTGCTGTTATGCCAATTACTACGTCAAATTTGGTGACTTGTTTAGATGCTATAGCAGCAGCACCATCTTCTTGATTATCTTCTAAAGCTTCTGAACTACGTACTAAAGCTTCTCTACCTCCGGCGATAATTCCCTGTACCATCTCTGGTGGTGTACAGAAGGTGGGGGGACATTCAGCAGCATCTAATACCCCTAGACGTCCACTAGTGCCCGCACCTACGTAGAATAATCTCCCCCCTTGATTGAGGCAGGAAGCAGTGATTTCAATGGCTGTGGCTAGTGCTTCTCTAGCCTGGTTAATTGCTTTAATTGTATATTGGTCTTCTTGGTTAAATAAATCCACTAACTCCAAGGAAGTTAATTGGTCTAGATTACTACTGCGCGGGTTGTTTAATTCAGTGAGAAGATGCCCTCTAGATTGGGGTTGATTCATAGTAACCCTTCAAGTTGACGACGAATTTTATCTAATTCTGTATCTGACATTTCTGGGTTAGTTGTTTCATCAGTTAACTCAGCCTCCCAGGTTGTTTCTGTCACATTTTTTTCAGGAGGAATAGCTAGTTTTCCAGCTTCGATTAATTCACAGTCGTAGTTAGCACTTCGACAGAATTCTTCTACTTCTTCTGAGTCAATGGAATCTACACTAGGAGTAGGAAAGTCTTGGGCTTCTAAAAGGTTAGCGTAACGAGTGGCATCATCTTCGTCAGCAAACATCAATACCTTATGGCGATCGCCTATTCTTACGGTATGAATGCCTTCGTTTTCGGTATTGATATTATGTATAAGTATATAAACCAGCATAATTACTTAACGATTTCTATTGTTTTCTTACTATCTTATCAAAACATAGTATTTGGGAAAACTCTTTTCCTTCTGCCTTCTGATATAATCAGGTGCGTTACGCCCTGCGGGCACTTCACAACCTACAACTACTTTTGTACTGTTGGGTTTCGTGACCTCAACCCAACCTACAGGCTACAGGCTACCTTCTTACTCATTACTTATTACTCATTACTTATTACTCATCTAAACCCTACTACAAGTATTCATACTACCTTCTTACTCATTACTTATTACTCATTACTTATTACTCATCTAAACCCTACTACAAGTATTCATACTACCTTCTTACTCATTACTT
>NZ_JALKVM010000010.1:0-4669 GCF_057440575.1 Johannesbaptistia floridana | reverse complement strand
ATTCTGAATAATCTGGCATTTTGTTTTTTCTTGATTGTGCCCAACGGCCCGGCTAGCCGCAGTACGTAGTGAAACGGAGTATTGTCGGCTAGCCATTGTTAGGTGCCTGTTCACTTATTTGATTTCTCAATTTCTTCTCTTAGTTTCACCAATTCTTGTGTAGATATGCAATTAGAAAACCCTTTATCTATCAATCCTTTCATCAATTTCTTATCTCCAGTCCAAAGGTTATATCCCATGTATTCACTCAATGCAACAAAAGCTATGTCATCCATATCTATATCTCTTACATAATTGGCTGATTTGTGCCAAATTCTAAAAGGGATCTGTTCCTCTGAAATAAATTCTATTTTCTTGGTTATCTGAAATTTACAATATTCAACTTCATTAATTGACATTCCTGACATCTCAACAATTTTATCTAAATGCTTGTCGATTTCTACTCTCATGTAGGTAACTGAGTAAAATTTCAGGAAAGGTTCAGAATTTAGAAGTAAATCTCCAATTGAGCTATTGGTATTCAAAATCCCACTGAAAACAATATTTGTATCAACTATAAACCTATTCATTCTTCAGAAATCTATCTTTATTTGCTTCCCACCAGTTTTTATTTATTTCTGTTGCCAATCTATCTACATCTTCTTGTGTAGCTTTCGATTCTTTAGTTATCTCTTTATAGGTTATAAAATCGATTAGCCTTTGAATCTCTGAAAATTCAACAGAATCTGGTATCCTTATTATAATTTCGCCATCAGTCCTTTCAATCGTCATAAGTTATCCTTTTTAGGTAATTTACAACTATTTGAAGAGATTGGTTTCTCTTCAAGTTGATTTTTTAGGCTAGTTTCAACTAACCTTAACATATATCCTTGATTATCAGTTGATAAAATGGCACCTAACGGCCCGGCTACGTGCTGTGCCGGATTCTAAATTTACCATTTTCATCTTATTTCACAAATGCTAGCGCAGGCAGCAAAAGGCGATCTTGGCGTAGCCTGGCTTTTGCTGCCTGCGCGGGTTTTTCAATCTCCATTTTTCTCTCGAAGATTTTTACCGGCATAGCATGTAGCCATTGTTGCCAGCAGTCAATTATTACCAATATTCCATGTAATCTCCTTTCCCTATCTTCACATAACCATATTCCCCTTGATCAAATTCAACTAAGAAAATATTGTCTATTCTTTTTATGATCCTTTCATATTTTGGCTCAATGACTATTTGTCCTCTATCTAAACTCATATTCAGCTGTTTTAAATAATGAGTTGAAAATTTTATCAATCCCCACTTATTTTTCTCCTTTACAGCTGCTATTGGTTCATAAACATTTGTGCCAATTTCTTTACAATTGAACAGCCTTACTTCATCATAAATGAAACCAGAACAAATATTCTTTTCCTTTTCGTCTTCTCCTAAGATATCGCAGAATGATATTTTTGAACGCTTTCCATATATGAGTTTTGACCCTCCTATATGTATTATCGAATCCACTTCTAATTTTAGGGTATCTAATTTTAATCCCGTTTGACCTTTTCCTTCAGTTTTCTCTATACATGAAAATTGATAATTGAAAGTTCCTCCTTCATCTTCTGGTATTTCAACTCTCCTTATCTTTACGCAGTGGTCAAACATTCCATCTTTACATTCTAATATCAAATCAACAGGTCCTTCCTCTTTGATTTTTCCATACTGATCAAAAAAGTACCGTTGGCCATCTTTATACACTATTCCGATACCTCCATTTGTAGTCGGTAGTGAATAGTTTTCTATTGAATCATATTCAATCGGGAGCACTAATTCTCCCAATTCGTTTAACACACCATATTTCTCACCTTTTTTGACTCTTGCATATATTGAATTTGGTTTTCCTAAATAAATTGAAAACAACCCTGCTTCATCATAAATTGGTCCAACTACTATTTCTTTCTGATCGTTTACATACCCCCATTTACCATTTTTATGATAGGGCATTAATATTTTTTCGCCCTCTTGACCAAATATCAGTAGGTTAGGAATGAAAATTATTATTAGCATCAACCATTTGTTCGTTGAAGCATCTCTTATATCAACTTTATTATTTTTCAATATGTAAATTTTGTTTTTGATTGCTGGCAACGGCCCGGCTACGCGCAGGCTGGGATTCTAAAATTACTCTTTTCGTCCGATTTCACCAATACTAGCGCAGGCAGCAAAAGGCGAAACTGGCGCAGCCTGGCTTTTGCTGCCTGCAGCGGGCTTTTCATTCTCTTTTTTCAATCGTAGATTTTTACCCAGCTTGAGTGTAGCCATTGTTGGGCGCTTCCATTTTATTCATTGTAAACCTAAAAAAGCGACCGTTTTACCGATTCTGGATACTTCAAAAGGGCCTTTTCTACTGATTTTTCAATCTCATTGAATCGATTCCCTAATTCTGATGATCTCAAATTGATCTTGAAAACTGATTCCAATTAACCGGTTTTTATTCCCGATCTCGAAGACTAATCTTCCAAATTGATCCAAATTCTTAATCTCCTGTCTTCAATTTGATTCAGCTAAATTTCAGTTTTTCAGGTCGGTCTCAAATTCAAGTTAACCAATTCAATCTACTGATTTTCAATCTCTAAAATTTCAACTTGATTCTCGACAACCCGATTCAATTTGATCAGATTCTTATCCGGTGAAAGGTTCAAATTTCTTGATCTCCTACCCTACTCAATTCAACGGTTTACCCAAATTCTTGATTTTCCGTATTGAGGCCCTAAACGCAAACTCTCTCCCAAAAACTCAATTTCTTCTTTCGATGACAGGGAGCGGTAATTGTTAAGGATCTCAATTATTCGGGACAACGGATTACCCGATAAAACAACTCTATTTTCCTTTTTTGCCTGCCTAATTGGGCTATACATTCAATTGACCGTAACAAACAAAACTCGGGTTCCAAAAACCAATTATTCCCGATTTTCAAAGGCAGGCTTAATCTCTAATCGTTTGTTTATCAGTTTTTTATTCCCAAAATGGAGTGCGCCCAACGGCCAGGCTACACGCAGTGGGGGATTTTTTAACCAACCCTTTCTGTTCCTATTTCAAATATACAGCGCAGACAGCAAAAAGACGAAATTGGCGAAGCTTGGCTTTTTGATGGCTGTGCGGATTTCTTATCCACCCTTTTTCATTTCTAAGATTTTACCCCCATTGTGTGTAGCCCTGTGTTGGGTGCAGGGCGGGTTGGCTGTGAGCCCGAGCAATTGCCGCACATAAGAGCCCTAAGGCGAGGATGTGCGCAGTGCCGGGCGGGCGGGATGGATCCCCCCGGTAGGGCTTGCACCCAACGGCCCGGCTAGCCGCAGTACGGAGTGAAACGGAGTATTGTCGGCTAGCCATTGTTGGCAGTAGTTGTTCTATTTCGGCTCGTTGTCGACATTTGTTGGTGTCTCGGTTTTTTCTTTGTCTGGCTGTTTTAAAATGTTGTCACGATAGCTTATTGTGAAAAACAGTCCAACCCAAAGTATTAGAATGAATAATTGATACCACCCATTTTTTGAATATTGATTGCCAGTCCAAAATTCGTGAAGGATAATAAAAATGGTCAATAAAAAGGCTATAACAACTTCAATTGCTCCTTGTGCACTAAATAGATTTACGAAACAAATAATAAAAAGAGGTTGTAGCCCCCAAATCGTCAGAAGTTCCCAAAAATTAAATTTCCTAAACTCAAATGAGTCATTAAGTTTTGCTTCTATGTCTCCAACTGCTTCTGGTGTTTGTTGTTGAATAACTTTTAATCTCTCCCTTTCAATGCTGCGTTTGTGTTCTTGTTTTGCTATAATGATTATTACTGATAGAACAAGTGAGAACAGTCCACCTAAAAACAACAGCAATACGTCATAGTTAAGTAAGTTTTCCATAACTAAAATCTGTTGTTTATCCAGTTAGTAATTCTGATATCTCTGTCCTTAAGAATGCTTTTCCAAAAGCTGTACGTTTTATCACCTTTAGTATCGAACTCTGTCATAAAGTTTTCTCTTGAAACGCCTGGTTTTACAAGAGGGATAAAGTAGGTCGAAATTGTCTCGCTGTTGTGAATCTGAACTTTAAAAGAAGCAAGTAAATTAAGGTCTATCAATTTTTGAATATAAGGGCGGTTGTTAGGTGTAATGTGACTTTTGTCAATGAAATAAATGTCTTTTTGAGGTTCTGGTTGATTTGTCCAGTCAACTACAAACTCGTTAAATAGTTGCTTCTCCAAGTCTAAGTCTGTTGGATTTGTTAGAGATAAGTCAATCCAGTAGTATATTAAAAAAATTGCTTTTAACAACCCGATCTCGGTAGATTTTTTGTTTACGAGGTTGTTTATAAGTGAGCTTTCAAAATTATACTTGCTAAAGGTTAAAATCAACTTGTCTAAACTCGTTCCCCTTATTTCTTCAGCGAATTTGAAAAGCTTATTTCTGTTCTCAAAGGTCAGGTTAAAATTGTCATATCGAAAGTTGATTCGACTGTTAGAATTAAAGTCAAAATTTCCATTAAGAGAAATGTCAACATAATCAACCTTTTTAGTCAGTTGATAGCTTTCCTTATTGCCTTTTATTTTAAGTTCTATCATATTCATTATCTGTTGTCGGTTTTGTGACAATTACTGCCAACGGCCAGGCTACACGCAGTGGGGGATTTTTTAACCACCCCTCTCCTTTCT
>NZ_JALKVM010000009.1:0-36083 GCF_057440575.1 Johannesbaptistia floridana | reverse complement strand
TAATGTTACTGGTGGTGGTTGAGTAATGAGTTTTGAAGTAATGAGTTTTGAAGTAAAGAATTAATGCTCAACGCTTAAAAATTGGTTGACCTTTGCTACGATCTTAGGCTAAAGAGAAATGAACTTTTTCTGAGGTTAATTTAGTACATAAGTACTGGTGGAAGATGTGAGGTTCCTTAAGGGCAAAGATAAAAAGATTTTGTAGATTAATAACTATATATAGCATTTTTCGGACTCATGAGATTGTACCTAACTCCTGCCTCCTGCCTCCTGCCTACTGCCTCAAAAGGATAACTTCTGTACCTCACCAGTATGAGAATTGCTATAGTTGATATAAATAGATAAAACTAAGAAGTTATTTTTGATGGTTTAACCAGTTTTCTAATTCTGATAGACTTTGAAAATCTAGTAGCGCTTCTCCCAAGTTTTCTAATTCTTCTACAGATAAATTACGAATTTGTTCAGTTAATTCTTGCGAAATTGTACCGACTTTTCTGTTTAATAGTTTTAAAACTAGATAAGCTGCTTCGACTTGTTTGCCTTCTTGTTTTCCTCTTTCTTCAGCTTCAGCTTGTATTTCTTGATAAATTACTGACTCTTTCATAATTTCTTCTCTCAACACTCTATTAATAAATATTTTATCTAAAACCAAACCTGCTAAAATCGCACTGGTAGCCATTAAATTACTTTTTTGAGTTCTATCTTCAATTGAGTCTATTTTATTTCCTACCTGCCGTAAAATGTTTTCTGGATTATCTGTTTGAGATAATACAGCAAAAGGTAATAAACCTGATGACTCTAAGAATTGTTCTGATGGCACTTCCCATAGACGAATCACATTAAACTGATGCTGTGTTCCATTTAAAGCGAAAGTTGTCTGATTAACTAAACTTGAACCAGTTTTTCTTAAGTAAATTACTACTTGATAAACTTCTTTGTCAGGATAACGGCGATATAATCTCAAACGATAATCAGTCATTCTGAAAGGTATATCAGGTACTGGATCTGTTTGGAATTCAACATGCAGTATTTTATTGGCTGATTGTAGAAAGATGACACTATCAGCTCGAATGGGTTCAACTTGTAGTTCACTTGGTTCAAGTACTGTTAGGTCAATAGTTTCACCCAACAACCATTGAGCTAAATCAGAGGAGAATTTTTCCGCTATAAATTTGCAAACATTATCAAACATACTTCTTTTTCAACTATGGGATTTTCTTCTGAGTTAGCTTAACCTTTAAGCCATCTTGGGGATGGGGAGTGACACCAGTCATGTTTAAGTCTTGATTGGGTAATAATTCCCAATCGTATTGTTGTATTAACAGGGAAGCAAAAACTCTCATTTCTAATCTGGCAAATTCTTTCCCTAAACATTCTCTCAAGCCTCCGCCAAAGGGAATATAACCGAAGCTACTTTGTTTATCTTCTTCTCTAGAGAGGGAAAATCTCTCTGGGTCGAACTTTTGATAATCTTGATATATGGTTTCATCTTGGTGTGTTTGGGCTATTTGATACTGTATAAGCCAATTTTTAGGGATAAGATAACCTTCAAACTCGAAAGACTCCACAACCTCCCGAAAACCTCCCCCGACTGGAGGTATCAAGCGTAAGACTTCTTTAAGTACTTGTTCTAAATAGGTAAGCTGTTTTAATTTGTCTAGAGTCAAGGGTAAAGTTATGCCTAAATTATCTTGTTCTTCCCGTAACTTTTCTTTCACCTCCAGATGTTGTCCCACCAATAAACCAAAAGAAACTAAAGCTGAAGTTAAAGTTTCATGTCCGGCAAATAACAGTAACAAAACTTGGTCTTTTAATTCTTCGAGAGTAAGACTATTACCATCTTCGTCTTTAGCTTGTAATAGTAGAGATAGGGCATCTTCTCCCTGTTTATTTTCTTTTTTCCTTTGTTCTACAATTTTCTCTATCTCCTTGAGTAAAGCTTTACGACATCGTAATGACTTACTAAACTGTGTCCAGGGAAGAGGAATTGCTAGAGAAAATAATCCTTTTACCCATTCTTCAAATAAATTACCTAAAGGAGTTTGAGAACCATTATCAATACCTATTAACAATTTACAAGCAACATCAAAGGTATAATTTCTGATTTCTGGATACCAAGTTAATTCTCCTAATTTTTGCCATTTGCTTAAATAGTTTTGAGTTATTTGTGCCATTGTAGGTAAATAACTAGCTAAAGCTCTAGGTTGGAATGCTTGATAGAGGAGTTTACGTCGTGAAGTGTGAAATTCTCCTTGTTGTACTGCTAAAGAACTAGGACCTAATAAGATTTTAGTACTTTTTGGCCAAGTGGAAACTATATATTTATTTTCATTTTTAAATAAAAATTGGTTAGCTTTTGCTCCCACCATCACCACCACATTTTTTCCGAGAATATTGGTTTTAAATACTTGGCCATATTTGTCTAATTTTTTATTATAAAATTGGGAATCATTGAAAAAACTTAGAGTTTCTCCAATTACAGGCAGTCCTAAATCACCAGGCGGTAAAGGTAAAGATTGTCGCATAATTAATATTTAGTATAACTAAGTAGATGTTGTGCAAAATACAATTAAGATGAGTATTGAGAAGGGTAATCAGAGTTTACACCATCAATCTGATAGAGCTATTAAGTAATATGATAACTAATCTAACACCTATGGAAAAAAATATAAAAAATGACTCAAAGCCAAAACACAACTAATCAAATTCCCTCTACACTAATAGAACTACTGAGAGGAAAAGCGCTTAATGAGAGTAATCGCCATGCTTATACTTTTTTAATTAATGGTAAACAAGAAAGCACCCCGATTACCTATGGAGAATTAGATAAACAGGCAAGGGCGATCGCCGCTACCTTGCAACAATACCAAGCTAAGGGAGAAAGAGCTTTATTACTCTATCCTCAAAGTATAGAGGTAATCGCCGCTTTTTGTGGTTGTCTCTATGCAGGAGTAATAGCAATTCCTGTGCCACCACCAGAATCAGGAAGAATCAAAAGAACTTTACCCCGACTTAGAGCTATAGTAAAAGATGCTGAAGCTACCTTAGCTTTAACTACTCCAGAGATATTCTCTTTGATTGAAAATGTTAGAGATGAGTTTCCCGAATTTTCCCAAATACGTTGGATAGATACAACAGAAGTAGATCTAGAATTAGCAGAAAAATGGGAAGATCCCCAGGTAGAAAAAGACCATTTAGCCTATTTACAATATACCTCTGGTTCAACCTCCACACCAAAAGGAGTGATGCTATCTCATTTTAATTTGATACACCACGCCAATTACCTGCAAAAAGCCTGTGGTTATGACTCCAATAGCATAAGTATCACCTGGATGCCTTATTTTCACGATTATGGACTAGTAGAGGGGATGATTGTGCCTTTGTACAATAGTACCCCCTGTTATCTCATGTCTCCCTTTTCTTTTATTAAACGACCGATACAGTGGCTACGCAATATAACTAAATATAGGGCGACTCATAGTCAAGCACCTAACTTTGCTTATGATTTATGTGTTCGTAGAGTTAAACCCAAAGAAATTGTAGAATTAGATTTAAGTAGCTGGCAAGCCGCAGGAAACGCCGCAGAACCAATTAACCCTCAGGTAATGGAAAAATTTGTAGAAACCTTCTCAGATTGTGGTTTTAGTTGGAATACCTTTGCCCCTGCCTACGGATTAGCAGAATATACCCTACTAGTTTCTAGTAAACCCAAAGGAGAAAAACCCCTACTGTGTAAGTTTGATGCCGCAGCTTTAGAGAAAAATAAGGTAGTAGAAGCTAATCCTCAACAAACCCAAGGAGTGAGAATTATGCCCAGTTGTGGGGCATTAGTGGAAAATACCCAAGTGGCGATCGCCAATCCCGACTCTCTCACTATGTGTGCTCCCGATGAAGTTGGAGAGATTTGGGTATCAGACCCAAGTGTTACCCAAGGCTACTGGAAAAGACCAGCAGAAACAGAGGCAACCTTCCAAGCTTATCTCCAAGACACTGGAAAGGGTCCATTTTTGCGTACAGGAGACCTAGGCTTTCTTAAAGACAAGCAACTATTTATCACTGGGAGAATCAAAGACTTAATTATCATCCACGGCACCAATCACTACCCCCAAGATATTGAATGGACAGTACAGAGTGTACATCCGGCCCTCCGTCCTGATTATGGTGCAGCCTTTGCTGTTGAAGAGCAAAACACAGAAAAACTGGTAATTGTTCAAGAAATCGACAGAAAAAGCGGAGATTTAGACACAAATAAGCTAATTGCCGATATCGTTCAAGCAGTAGCCGAAGAACACGAAATACAAACCTATGCAGTAGTTTTAGCTAAGCCGGGAAATATTCTGAAAACCGCCAGTGGAAAAATACAGCGTCGGGCTTGCCGTAACAACTTTAGCAATGGTAACTTAACAATCATAGCCGCTTGGTGTGAAAATCCCCAAATAATAGCTCATTTGAATTAAAATCAAGAAAAAGATCTTCAAAAAAATGCAATTTATGGAAAAACTATACCAGTATTCAGTTGCTCAAGCATTAGAAAAAGATTTGGGAGATCCCAGAAATCCTGATAGCATCATGTCTTTCTCAAAAGTTATCGAGATAGATGAGTCAGAAGAATTTCCCCATGAACAAATAAACTGGCTCTATGATTGGCAACTTCAAGATTATTATATACCCAGTAATTGTGGTGGAAAATTTACCTCTTTTGAAGAATTAGTAGCTATTATTAGAGTATTATCTCGTCGAGATCAAACCATTGGCATAGCTTTTACTACTCTGTTTTGGTCTTTTTTGACTTGGATGGCAGGAACAGAAACACAAAAGCAAAAACTATCCCAATATCTTAGAAAAGAAAATGGGGCTGTCTGTTTAGGTTATTCTGAAAAAGAACATGGTAGCGATTTGATAGGAGGAGATTTAACCGCTCAAAAAGTAGAAGGAGGCTATATTCTCAATGGAGAAAAATGGCCCATCAACCGCGCTACTATTTGTGGAGTTGCCTACATTTTAGCTAAAACTAACCTAGAAGGTGGTGCTAAATCTCTGAGTTTGTTTGCTGTAGATAAAAGCGAAATTAACCCAGAAAATTATTATAATTTGCCCAAAATTCTCACCCACGGTATCCGCGCCTCTGATATGAGTGGGATTGGGTTTAAAGATTGTTTTATCCCTGAATCTATGCTTCTCCAAAACGAAGGAGATGGCTTAGAATTAGCTCTAAAAGGCTTTCAAATTACCCGCACTCTTTGTGCAGCATTTTCCCATGGTGCCGCCGATACAGCCTTGAGAACGACTATTCGCTTTGCCTTAGAGAGAAAAATCTATAACCAGACTGTTTTTGACCTTCCCCATGCGCGACAAACTTTAGTAAATGGGTTCATAGATATATTACTATGTGATTGTCAAACTATTGCTTCAGCGAGAGGATTTCATGTTATCCCCGAACAATTTAGTGTTTGGGCATCAGTGGTGAAATATTTCGTAACCACCCAACTAGAAACCATGATTAATAACGTTTCTGTGGTTTTGGGTTCTCGTTTTTATCTGCGCGAAGAACATGAATCGGGCATATTCCAAAAACTCCTAAGAGATAATTCAATTATCAGTATGTTTGATGGGAGTTCTGTAGTTAACTTACACGCCTTGATTTTACAACTACGTCAATTAACCAAACAACGCCGCCGCAGAGACCCAAAAACAGCAGAAAAAATTAAACCAATACTAAAAACAATTTTTTCTTTAGAAGAAGATTTACCAACTTTTGTCCCTCAAAAATTAACTTTATTCGGAAGAGGTTTAGATTATCCTTTACAAGGGTTAGAATTATCGCTAGAAGAGTTGAAAAAACTAACAGATGAAGATGTAAATCAAAAAACACTGTCTCTGTTAATAGAGTTAAGTGAAATAGTTGTGGCAGAATTAGATAAGCACGATGAACTCATCGCTGAATCTAAATTTGAATATGGTCATCACCAATCTCCCGAACTATTTGAAATTGCTAAAAAATATTGCAATTTACACACAGCAGCCTGTTGTCTACATGTATGGATTTACAACCGTCAAAATCTTGGGGAATTTTTTGCCAAGGGAGAATGGTTAGTGCTAAGTTTACATAAATTACTAAGTAAATGGCAACATAAGCCATACTGTATCTCAGAAGAGATGTGTGAAAATCTTGCTCAAGAGATGATAAAACTTGTGGAACAAGATAGACTATTTTCTATAGTACCATTACAACTAGCTCAAAATAATAGACAAATAACCATAAAAGAGGATAAAACTAATGCAAATTCAAAACTCTATGTCCAAGCCAATTGAAGCGGTAGAAAACTGGTTAGTAAATCAATTAGCAGAACAACTATCTCTCGATACTAGTAAAATTGATGTGACTAAACCATTGACACGTTATGGTTTAGATTCTATTGATGCTGTAACTATTGTGGGAGATTTAGAAGATTGGTTAGATTTAGACCTTCCTTCTACTTTGTTTTGGGATTACCCAACTATCGAAAAATCAGCTAAATACCTGGCAGAAAATTATGATATAGAAAGCTGTATTAGCTAATTAGAAAACTCATAATCAGTTCTTCCGTATTGGTGGTGGTAAGCAGTATAGCAGGGAACACCAAAATAGTGTAACAATTAAAGACAATTTACCAGCAAATGGGAAGAGGTTAGGGGATTTAGGTAATATTAAAAACCTCCCCATCTCCTAAACCTCCCACACTTCCCCCCCCTATCTTCTGATACTTGAGAACAAAAACCCCTGCTGTACACTACGCCTGTAGAAAAAGACTATATTATTTATTGATCTGATTTAAATATCTGTTGTGAATTACTCGGATTTTAATTTCTGGTGGATTTTGTTTTGGTTTAGCGTTCCTTTTTTCACGGTTCGCTATTTAATGAAGTGGCGTAATTTGTGGCCAGATATCTTAGATAGCCTCGGCTTGATGTCTTTGTCCCTGATTTTATTTTACAATGCCAGCAGTTCTAGTTTTCTGATCTTTGCCGTTGAGGTGGTGTTTAACTACCTGATGGTGCAATTAATGCTACGCCGTCAAGGTTGGCAAGCTAAATTAATTGCTACCATAGTGATTGTTTTCAATGTTTCTGTTTTAGCCTATTTTAAGTATTTAACCTTTTTTATAGAAGATGTAATAGGGTTAGTAGTCAATGTGCCAGAAAATTGGCCACAATTGCTTCCTATTTCTGTAAAAAACAATATTCCTCCGGGAGTATCGTTTTATACATTTCAGATGATTTCTTTTGTAGTAGATTCTTTAACGGCTCGGAGGAAAAAACCCATTGGTTTTATAGATTACATTAATTTTGTCTCGTTTTTTCCTCAAATCGTCGCAGGACCTATTGAACGGCGAATTGATTTGTTTCCTCAAATATCCTCATTTCGCTTCAAATTTACCTTAGAAAATTTATACGAAGGTTTTCGCTGGTTGTCTCTGGGCTTTTTTATGAAGTTTGTTTTGGCGGATAACCTGTTTATTTTTATAGATGTAACTCAAGATGCTAACCCCTGGATGATTTGGTTTCAGGCTTTTTTATTTACCCTGCGGATTTACTTCGATTTTGCTGGTTATAGCTTTATTGCTGTAGGTTTAGCTAGATGCTTGGGTGTTAAGCTGACTCTCAATTTTTTAGCCCCCTATACCTCAGAAAATATCAACGAATTCTGGCGACGTTGGCACATTACTTTGAGTACTTGGTTTAGAGATTATGTTTTCTTACAACTAATGGGCAGAAAGAAAAAATACGCCTCTTTATTTTTATTTCTTACCTTCACTCTCTCAGGTTTTTGGCATGGTGCCGCCTGGAATTTTATTATTTGGGGAGCTTATCATGGGGCATTATTGTTAATATTGCGTTATTTAGGCAGACCTTTTTACAAGTTTATCGGCAAGTATACTGACTATGTGAAAACAGAATTTCTCTCCTGGGGTCTAACTTTTGGGGCGGTAACTCTTGGTTGTATGTTCTTTATGGATACAGATATTAGTAGATTGTTGCTGAAGTTGAAAACAATTTTAAATCCATTCACCTATTCATTGTCTAATTTAGCCTCTTTGTTTAATCAATATACTCCTAACCAAATATTCGCCTTAGTGTTACTATTGAGCTTATCAATAGGATCATTGATGATGGAATATTTAGCCATTAGACAAGAAAAATTTGAATATGAGTTACTACTATCGATAGCGCCCATATTATTTGGTTTAACCATCTTACTAGCTGCTAATACTCCTTCTGAATTTATTTACTTTGAGTTCTAATGTGGAAACCTAAAAAACTACTTCCTTGGTTAATTGCTGGTAGCTTGGCTTGGAGTCTAGGTTACGTATATAACGTTTACTATGTGGGAGAATTAAGTTGGCTGCGGCGAATGTACAACGCGAAAGTAGCCAACAGCGCCGAAATTAATGCCTCCAATAGATTGATAATTATTGGGGGATCAGGAGCTCATTTTACGATTAATTCTCCCATGATTGAAGAAGGTATAGGTATGCCTGTATTAAATCTCGGTTTAGATGGACCTGTAGGTTTAAATCTGATATTGTCCAGTGCGATTGAAGAAGTTAAACCAGGAGATATTGTCCTGTTTATTCCTGAATATATGTTGCTTTTGGATGAAGATGGAGTAGGCGATCGCTCTGTGGGTTTTGCCTTAGCAACGGGTAACCTGAATTTAACAGAAGTTCCTCTCAAACAACTAGTCCAAGATACCTGGTTATTAGGAATTCCCAGTCTGCGCTCTTTGAGTGAATCGGCAGTAGATTTAATTGAGGAGGGCGAAATTACTGGGTATTATGGACCTGTTACCAAACAAGGCGATCCTGTTATCACCAAAAATCGTACTAGCGAATGGTGGAAACTTTCTATATCACAATCTATCTCTCCCCACGCCGTCAAAGAAATCAAAAAATTTCGTGAAGAGTTAGAAGCAAAAGATGCTCACTTAATTATCTCATTACCTTGGGTTTATGCTCAAACTGATGCCAAAACAGTTCAAAACGTTCTCAAAACAGCCCAGGAATTAGAAAAAATTGCCCCCCTAATTTACGACCCCCAATCTTTAAACCTCAAAACTGATTCTAGCCTCTTTGCTGACACTCATTATCATCTTTTACCTGAATCGCGAAAAATTAGAGCTAAGGAATTAGTAAAGCAATTACAACCAATAATTAAAAAAATCGAAGCAAACTAAACTTGATTAACTAAATAATATGGCTACAAAAATAAATAAAATAGAAGAAATATTCGGTTTTGATTTGCGCTCTCTCGCTCTATTTCGCATTACCCTAGCCTTGGTAATAATCGCCGATTTACTGATAAGAATGGGAGAAATAAACTCTCACTATACTGATGTTGGTATCTTACCTAGAGCAGCTCTTGCCGAAGGAATTAATAAATCTTGGTACTGGTCAATCAACTTGATTAGTGGTCAATCTTTTATACAATGGTTAATATTTTTATTAGCTTTATTTATCGCCATATTATTATTAGTAGGCTATCGTACTAGACTGGCTACTATTGCCGCTTGGGCAATGGTTATTTCTATTCATAACCGTAACCCCGTCTTAATTTTTGCTGCCGATGATGTCTTGAGGGCCGTGCTATTTTGGTCTATGTTTTTGCCCCTTGGTGCTTGTTATTCCATAGATAGTGCCTTAAATATATCAACTAAACCATTACCTAAGCGAGTTGTCTCAGGAGCTACTGTTGCTTTTATTATACAAATTTGCTACATATATATATGGTCAGCAGCATTTAAAACCAAAAGTGAGATATGGTGGCCAAACGGAGAAGCGGTATACTATGCTTTACACTTTGACCAATATGCTGCGGCTTTTGGTGGTATTCTGACTAAATTACCTCTGGGTATTCAAAAAATATTCACTCTTACCACCCTAATCTTTGAGTGGGTAGGACCTCTAATGGTATTTATACCGTTTCGCACCAGTTTTTTCCGATGTGTAGCGATTATTTCCTTTATTTTGTTACATATTGGCTTTGGCTTATCTCTTCAGATTGGTATTTTTCCTTTTTTGAGCATTTCTCACTGGTTAGCTTTTATTCCTAGTAATGTTTGGGATAGATTGGCTAAAAGACTCAATACTCCAGAAAGGGCTGGATTAAGAATTAATTATGATGCAGATTGTGGCTTTTGTAAAAAGATTGTACTATTACTTCGTACTTTTTTAATTTTACCAGGCACACCAGTAGTAAAAGCTCAAGATAATCCCTCTATCTATGCTGATATGCAGGAGAGAAACTCCTGGGTAGTAGAAGATGAAAAGAAAAATCGCTATTATCAATGGGAAGCAATGGTTTATCTTGTCAGTTTATCTCCAATTTTATTTTGGTTAGCGCCGATTATGGGGTTAAAGCCTTTAATGGGGATAGGAAATAAGATTTATAAAACTATTGCTTCTAATCGTCGTGTAGCGGGTAAATTGACTGCACCTCTAAAATATAGGGCTATAGAAGTAAATCATTCTTGGATTCTAACTATTATTGCTTTTTCTCTGTTAGGTTTAGCTACTATTTTTAATTTTAAAACCTATGTAGATCAAAGTTATTATCGTAGTGGAGAACCAAAACAGGGTTGGATTAGTTCAACCCATAAATTGCTCAGTAGAAAAACTTTTCAAACACTGGGTATAATTGCTAATCTAACCAGACTAGACCAAAGTTGGAGTATTTTTGCCCCAGCGCCACCAAGAGACGACGGATGGCACGTAATTGAGGGGAAATTAAAAGATGGAACAACCGTGAATCTACTTAAACCAGGTAGTGATGTGAGTTGGGAAAAACTAACCCGACAACAAAGAGATGCTATCTATAGAAATATGCAATGGCGCACCTATTTTATTAATCTCAATCGTGCTATTGGTAACAAGTTATACCCCTACTATGGGAACTATTTGTGTAGACAGTGGAATGATGAGTATAGTGGGGATAAACAATTAGATAGTCTAGATATTTATTTTATGTCAGAAAGAACAGTACCTCCTGGAGAAATTCAAAATGTAGAAAAGAATCTTGATTGGGAACAATCCTGCTCTAATTTTGAACAAAAGTAATAAGTAGGCTACGGGTGAAAAAGGAGACAACGAGTTATATTGTTGGGTTTCGTTACCAAGGGGGTGCAATAAACTTACTCAAAATTGCCAGCGAAAGCGGAGAGCGCCTTAGAGGCTGTTTTGTGGTCAATAATCTTGAGTTATTGGGAGGCGCTCTCCGCCACTTCACAAGTTATTTGTGACCCCAAACCATTAACTGGTAAAGGCTGGCAATTTTGAGCAGGTTTTCTCTCGCGCCCAACCTACAGGGTAGATTGTGAATAATACCTCACAGGGTGACGAACTATTTAAAAGCTTTACTGGGTAAAGGCTCAAACGGTTAGTATTTCCATCAGAAATCAAGTATAAAAGAGTAATATTTGAAGCATAAATATAGTTTAGTGCTTTATTAGTTAATCAGTTATATGTTGGGTTCAACAAACTCTTTTGCCTTTTTAGATTCACTTCTTCTCATTTTATTCTTTTGTTTTATTTATTAATAATTTTCCTCCTCAGTAGATCACAAAGTCAGTTTCAAAGAGGCGAAAATTTTATCGGCGATCGCCAATTTAAGTTGAAACAGCCCAAAAACCCCATATTCGAGAAAGTTACCGTCGGCGTTTTGGGGTTGAAAGTAGCTATAGACTGAAAAATGTTTGTCGGATGAGAACGACGACTAAAAACCCTATTCTCAGACTTCTCTTTGTTGGTGTTTCTTTTCTTCTTGTCAATATTTGGGTTAACTTTCTTTGGCGAAAAATTAGTCAACCTAGACGGGGAGGACGGTTAATTTACCGTGATAAGTTTCCTTTAAAACAGATGCTCTCTTTTTTACGCCAAGCCGTTGACCAAATTTTTTGCACAGTAAAGGATGTTTATATTCCAAAAGATAATCTTTCGAGTCTTCCTTCTCCTGCTACATAATTAAAACTTATGATTTTTGGTGGCGATCGCTTGTTTCAAACTGACTTTGTGATCTACTGAGATTAGTTTTTGTTATTATTACGCCGATTTTAATGACTCTAATAATTAGCGATCGCTGTCTCTATTTGAAGTTAGGCATATTTTGCTTAATTTATCAATGCGTAACTCCTAGTTAATCTAATTAAGCTAATTTCTAAGAATTGAGGAGATTATCGGTAGTTTCTGCTAAAGAAGGCTCTACTTTGATGGCTTGGATGGGAGCAGCTAACTCGATCTTTCGCTCTTCTAAGCCTTGCTGCAACTGCTTGAGCAAGTCAGCATAAGTAGTCCAATAGTCATCGGTTTTTGACCATGCGCTCAGACCAACCCAAATATAGTAGTTATATTCGGAATTCCAAGGAAACAAGCTAGGTGCAGGGTCTTCGAGAACTTTAGGGTGTGCCGCCGTAATCTCCATCCACATTTTCTCAATCTCATTGATGTCTTGTGTAAATTTGACATGGATGGGCAGTTGAAGTTTCCGAATCTCCCCATGGCTGTAGTTAATGATGTCTCCCCCCCAAACAGTATTGTTAGGTAAGGTAATGATATTTCCAGCAAAATCCTTCAGTTTCGTACTAGCCAGAGAGATAGAATCGACATAAGCCCAATACCCTGCCACTTTCACCTCATCCCCCACATCAAAGGGTTTATTGATCAGCAACATGAGCCCACTGGCAAAGTTTCCTAAGTTACTCTGTAAGGCAAAGGCCAAGACAAAACTAGCACCACCGATCACGGCTAAAATTGGACCTAAATTGACCCCAATCGCTGCCAAAGCCAGCAGTCCCCCCACCACCACCACAGACCGCTTGACTACCATAACAATAAATCCACGGAAGAGGGTGGAAAGAGTGCTGATCCGAGCGAGGGCCATATCTGTTACCTTGCCTGCACGAGGGGCGACAATATTGGCTACGACTAAGATCCCAGAAAATTTGAGTAGGGCAATTGCTACCTTGATTCCCCCTTCTTGAGACTGAAGCCAAGTGATGACTCTTAATCTGATCCCTTGCGTATTGGTAATATCCAGTTCGAGATTGCTCACTGCGCTGACATATTGCCGATAAGTTGTGGGTTCACCGCCTTTGGCTTCTAATTTATCTAAAACCGTGTTGAGACGATTGACAAGATTAGTTTGTTCTATCTGGAGTTCAGTGACCGTAATCACTTTCTCCTCTTTGTCTGTATCAACATCTCCATCAATTTCATCTTCGTGAAGTTTAACCGAATATTCTAAGTCACTAATTTCTTGGGCTTTCTTCTGTAAGATAAGAAACCACGCATCAGCCTCGGCTTGTAGTTGTTCTTGAGTTAATGGTTTCAATAATACCGTCAGTTGATCCAAGGGAATTTGGGGATCATCGGCTGTAATTGCCTTGAGGGGGGCTGGTTTTTCGGCTTCTTCCACCACTTCTGTCACTTCTGTTGATGGGGGCTGTCCTTCTCCTTGTGTCTCTTGAGACAGAGCAGGAAGTCCAAAAATAGCCCACACCGAAATCACGGTAGTAGCGGCGATCCCCTGAAATCTGATTATAATAAGTGACTGACTCATTGCCTACCTTCAAATTGTTCAAACTGAGTTAAAAAGGGAGTATTTCTAATTTTAGTTCATTCTCTAATTGTAACAAATTGTTGACGGGGTGACAAGAATTGGCAACAACTGATCGCTCTCAAGATTTCAGAATCTGGGTTGACTAACAAATCAACGAGGCTTGATATTGTGTCGGTTATTTTACAGTACATATGTTTGCACAGAGATTTTTGGCGACCAGGTGACAATCCATCATTTTTTATGTGACGAAAGATGTGGGGCTGGGTGGGTAACAACTAAGAAATTGCGATCGCGCAGTGCCGCTCAACCGCGATCGCTTCACCGGTTTTAATTAACTTGTGAAAAAAATAATCTAAATCCTCCTTTTGTAACTCAGGGTTAGTCAAAATCAAGCGAATCATCAGTTGATCTTGATAATGAGCATAATTGACAAAAACTTCACCAGAATAGAATAGACGATTGCGAATTTCTAAATTAAGTTCATTCAAAGTCTCAAGAGATAAATTAGTATTCGGGGGGTTATAACGAAAGCAAATATTAAAAAATTCTGGCTTAATAATTAATTCTAAATTTTCAGTTTGAGCAATAAAATCTACTGCATAGTCAGCTAATTCAAATAGATGATCAACCATTATCTCATAACCTAAACTGCCATGAGATTGCCAAGCTAACCAAAACTTGAGGGAATCTACTTTACGACTACATTGCAAAGACATTTGTACGGGATTATAATCGTCAGTAGCATTTTCCTGATCATGAACATAATCAGTCCCTTGACTAGAGCAAGTCTTACTTAATATGCCTTTATTTTTAATTAAGATAGCCGAACAAACTAAAGGCACTCCCATTAACTTATGGGCATCCCAAGTAAAAGAATCAGCTAACTCACTTCCTTTGAGCAAATACTTGTATTTTTGGCTAAACAAAACAGGCGCACCCCAAGCACCATCTACATGAAGCCAAAGCCCATATTTTTTAGTAATTTCTGCTATAGCTGATAAGGGATCAAATGCCCCTAAAACGCTCGTTCCAGAGGTTGCAGCCACAAAAAAAGGAGTTTGCCCTTGATCGTAACTTTTTTGTATAGTAATTTGTAATTCTTCGGGACTCATGCGTCCGTGATCATCAGACTTCACTTTTATTAAATTATTCATGCCAATACCGACGACATTAGTTGCTTTTAGCCAAGAAAAGTGAGCTTGATCAGAAGTAAAAGCAACCAACTTACTATGTCCTAAACCCTGATATTTAGCTTCTGGAAAGAATTTATGCCTTGCACAGAGCATACTGATTAAATTAGCATTGCTTCCTCCTGTCACCATCAAACCTTCTCCGTCGATGAAACCAATTAAATTGTTGAGAGCTTTAATTAATTCTTGTTCCATCAACAAAGCAATAGGGGCACTTTCAGATAATGTCATGGATGTATTAGATACACTGGTAATCATTTCTGCTAGTAAACCAGATATTTCAAAGCCCCCCCAGAGATGATTCAAAAATTGGCGACTACCAGTACGAATACTATATTGCAAATACTCTTTAATTAAAGGAATCAGTTTTTCTAAAGGAACACCTTGTTGAGGTAAGTTTAGATTAAGTTTGTGTTTGAGTTCATTAATATTATGATAATCAAGAACTTTTTGCTCAGGATTATTATTTTTTTCTAAATAATTGATGATCAGTTCAACTACTAGATGTATAGTTTCTAGATTTTTCATATTTTTAATGATTATTGCTCTTGTTTTGATGTATTATGGACTAATCTAATAAATCCTCAAACAATTATATGATAAATTCAAATCAATTTACTGAAACTAAAACAGAAGAACTTTATGCTCATGTAGATAAACTGTGCAAAGCCTTTTGGGATCAAGAAGGTAGTCTTCACTGGGGATATTTTGAAAATCCCGATTCAGCCGAATTAGGTACACAAGATTTTTTACCAGCTTCTAAACGGTGGAATCAATGTATGCTTGAGCGTAGTGGTATTAATTCTGAGTCTCGGGTACTTGATATCGGCTGTGGGAATGGCAATTCGGCCCTTTGGTTAGCACAGCAAAGAGGATGTGAGGTGGTCGGAATAGATTTGAGTAGCGATCGTCTAGCTAATGCGATCGCATTAGCTCAAGACCATCCTTCATTGCCTCTTTCTTTTCAAAAGTCATCTGCAACTCAACTTCCCTTTCCTGACAACAGTTTTACACATATTTGGAGTCAAGCTACTTTATACCATGTTCATGAGCGTAAACAAGCATTAATGGAAGTCTATAGAGTTCTTCAAATTGGAGGAAAGTTTCTATTTGATGATCTGATTACACCAATACCCATTGAAGCACTAAGCGAAACTGCTTATAAATATGTTTATGATCGGATACTTTTTAAACCTCTATTTAGTGGTGAATCCTATGGTGATTTTCTCAGTGAACTTGGCTTCAAGATATTACAAACTGAGAATTTAGATCGTCATTTATATAAAAGTTATGAATTGCTTTCTAAACTTGCACATCAACATGAAACAGAGGTTAAAGCTTTGTATGATTCTTCTGGACTAAATCCAGAAAAATATATTTCTCCTACCTTTTCTTACCAGAAAGTATGTGAAGCAATAGATAGAAAAGAGTTGGGGTGGTTTTTTTATTTATGTCAAAAGTAGACAGGGCAAACGCATCTAAAATATACGTGAGTTCGACGGAGGGGAATAGACTCTCGGTTGAACTTGAATATATAGCCGGCAAGGATTAGAGACGTTTGAAGCATAATGTTGCCGAAGTTAATTGGAAGCATAAGCAAGCCATTCCAGCAATATTATGCTTCCACCGACAGTTTAAAAATACGTTCAGATTACTTTCGCCAACAGTATCTTCGCTAGGTTTAGCCCGAATAGTTGATTAGTAGCATTGTTCAAGGACCGCGATCGCTAAAAAATCTTAACATAACGTTCTTCAATCCAAGGGTTTCCTCGTTTGTGATAGTGATTTTGTTCCCAGAACCCCAATTCTTCATGGTCAAGAAACTCTATCCCATTAACCCATTTAGCACTTTTCCAAGCATAAAGATGGGGAACGACTAAACGCATAGGATAACCATGTTTTAATGGTAATGGTTTTCCAAATAGCTTATCAGCAAAGAAATTATTTTTATGTAAAAAATCTTCTAAAGTAAGCTGAGTAGTATAATTACCATAACAATGTATTAAAACATCTGTTACATCTGAGTCAAGTTTGACTAAAAACATAAAATCAGATATTTTAACCCCTGACCATTTAACATCAAGTTTTGACCATTTGCTAACACAATGGAAATCTTCAGTAAATTCATGATGGGGGAGATTCATAAAGTCTGACCAATTCAATTTAGTCTTTTTTACCTTACCCCAAATATTTAATTCCCAATTATCAATATTAATGGAAGGAGTTCCACCATAAGTCAACACTGGAAAATTTTTAACTAGGTGTTGACCTGGGGGTATTCTGTCTTTTTGGTTTAAGATAATAGTGGAAGTTTCTTCTTCTTCATCAAGAGTATTTGGATCAGCAAGATCAGGATCGGCACCATATTTCAGAAGTAGCTCAATTATGTCTTCTCGCTCATGAGTTTTTGCCCATGTAAGAGCAGTTTTATTCATGTGTCCAATGAAATTAACATCTGCTTTATATTGAAGCAATAGTTCAACTATTGAAATTGACCTTTTTGCTTTCACTGACCAAATTAAAGGAGAATTAGGCAAATTGTTAGCTATATTAGGATCGGATCCATTTTCTAACAGCATTTTAATTATTTCTTGACTGTTATTTTTTACTGCTACATTAAGTGCGGTATTCCCTAGCATACCTCTTGAGTTAATAAAATCTGGGTTTTTTTGAATGATTTTCTCAAGATATATTAATGGTTTATTCTGTTTTATTGCTTTAATTAAAATCGAGTCTTCAACTTTGGCAAAATAATTGTAACCTTTGTGGATCATAAATATAAAAATCAGGATTTTCAAAAAGGTTTATCTGAAATTGAGACAATATTTGCTATCGTTTCATAAAATAATTTTACCTCATTATCTCTTTATTGTTAACCGCTTCTAAAAATCTACTCAAATTTCCCAACAAAAAATTTCTCAAACAAATACAGAGGAGCGCTCACTAAACCCAAACCATTGATAATCATGGCTTTCACTGCTACTCCTGCACTAATAATTTCTTGAGGATGGTTCCCTAGACCTCTTGCAAAAATGTTTTGTGGTATTATGGAATGTTGTCCTTTTTTTGAATTTTCCCGAATAACTGTCAGATTAGGCGATCGCTGTCTCATGGTGGCGATCGCCTAATCCCCAAAATTTAAGTAAGTTTTAAAACAAGAATCGTTGTATAATTATTAAAGACAATTAGGAGTGATTCCATGAGTAACTTAGATGATTTACTTGATTACCGTATCGCTGTAGAAGAAACCCAGCAGAAATACGGTCTAACTAACAAGAAGCGTTTTGTCAAGATTTCTGAACGTGAAGATAGAAGCGATCTTCCTATGTCAATGTGTGAAATCCTTTGGGAAAAGACCTTTTTACAGACTTGGAACGATGTTTTTATTGATAAAGGGATGTTTGAACTATCTCTTTTTCCGATGCTAGTCAAAGAACTCCAACCCCAAACAATTATTGAATTAGGCGCATTAAGTGGAGGCAGTGCCATCTGGTTTGCCGATCTTTTGGAAGCATTCAAGATAAAAGGTGCTGTTTATTCTGTTGATGTTGATCTGTCCCTACTCGACGATAAAGCAAAAGCAGACTCTCGGATTAATTGGATTGAGGGAGATTGTAACAATATTAGTGCCGTCTTAACCCCTGAGCTACTGAGTACCCTCCCCCATCCTTGGCTAGTTTTAGAAGATTGCCATGTGAATACGGTAGGAATTTGTGAATATTTTCATAATAATGGCTTACAAAGTGGAGACTATTTGATTGTTGAAGACACTAATAAAAATGTTCCGCAATACTGGATGACTCGTTGGAAAGACACTCCAGAACTCGATCTCATTGAGCGGAAGATTGATGAGTTGAGGGATTGGTTGAAAGCTCGTGAGGATCAATATCTCGTGGACACTTATTATCTTGATATGTATGGCTATAACGTTTCTAAGAATTGGAATTCAGTATTTAAAAGAATTTAAACATTATTTCTATCTATCTTTTGGAAAATCATTAATATGACTAGCAATTTTGTTTCCGTTAAAGGCAAACGTTTTCACCATATTTGGTTACGAGATAACTGTTCTTGTCCGCAGTGTCGTGAGCCTTATTCTTTTCAAAAAATTTTTGACATTAGTGAACAGCAAGAAACGCCTACCCCTTTATCGGTGAATATTAACGATCAAGAACTGGAAATTATCTGGAAAGAAGAGCATCCTCACCAAAGTAGATACAGTATTCCTTGGTTGTTAAGTCATGCTTATGATCATGGTTCTGAATCGGATCGTAGTCCTGCACAGGAAAAGATCGCCAAGCGTAATCAAGAGCAAGTACTTTGGAATTTTGACTGGTTGAAATCCCATTCGTTGAAGCAATATGACTTTCAAACCGCTCCACAGGAGAATTGGATTGATCAAGTTTATTCCTACGGATTTACTATATTGCGTAATGTTGAAAATCTAGCTGATTTGATTCGCACCATTGGTCCTATTCGTTCCACTGAAATCGGTGATTTCTATGAAGTGGGGATAGAACCACCAGAATATGGGTTGTCTCAAACAAGCAATGCTCTTCTTCCCCATAATGATTATGAAATATTCACACATACTGCTAATCTACTGCATTTTTTGCATTGTATTAAGAATGAAGTTTCTGGTGGAGAATCAATTTTAGTAGATGGCTTCCGTGTTGCAGAAGATTTTCGGGAAGATCATCCTCAGTACTTCCAAACACTGGTAGAAATACCAGCTCAGTTTGAAAAATTATTTTCAGAATCTCGTTGGTACAATCGTCGCACCCAGTCTATTTTTGAACTGGATTCGAGAGGAGAAATTATTGGCATTTGTTTTAATAATTCTCATAATTGGACATGGGATATTCCGTTTGATCGGATGGAGTATTACTATCAGGCTTACTGCGAATGGTTTCGATACCTTAAGAAACCTGATTACCAATATAAATTTCGCCTCACCCCAGGAGATTGCATCATAGCCCAGAATAATCGTATTTTTCATGGACGGGAAGCATTTGATCACAATTCAGGTGCTAGACATCTTAAGACTGCCTTTACGGAATGGGATTATCTCGTCGGCAGAAAGAACTATATGGCGTTCAAGCACTTTTTTTTAGAGGAAAATGTTGCGACTGGCTCAATTAATCAAAACAATAAAATTTAAAACTATGGGAGTTATTGCATGAGTAGCCAAAATGATTTACTCGATTACCGTATAGCTATAAAAGAAACGCAGCGACAGTACGGTTCAACTAACAAAAAGCGTTTTGTCAAGATTTCTGAACGTGAAGATCGAAGCGATCTTCCCATGTTCATGTGGGAACTTCTCTTGGAAAAGACTTTTTTGCAAACGTGGAAAGATATTTTGATTAGCAAAGGGGTATTTGAACTCTCTGCTTACCCTATGCTGGTGAAAGAACTCAAACCCCAAACTATTATTGAATTAGGAGCATTAGATGGGGGAAGTGCTGTTTGGTTTGCTGATCTCTTAGAATCCTTTAAGATTAAAGGTACTGTCTATTCTGTTGATGTTGATCTTTCCCTACTTGATGACAAGGCAAAAGCAGACTCTCGGATTAAATTTATCGAGGGGGACTCTAATAATATTAGTGCAATCTTTAGTTCTGATTTACTTAAGAACCTTCCCCATCCCTGGTTAGTGATAGAAGATTGTCATGTAAATACGGTGGGAATTTTGCAATATTTTCACAACAATGGTTTACAAAATGGAGACTATTGGATTGTTGAAGATACCAATAAAATGGTTCCTAAATATTGGGAAAATCGTTGGCAAGACAGTTCAGAACTTGAACAGGTTGATCGTAAACTCGATCTCATTCGGGATTGGTTAAAAGATCATGAAGATGAATATCTCGTAGATACCTACTATCTTGATCTGTATGGCTATAACGTTTCTAAGAACTGGAATTCGGTATTGAAAAGGGTTTAACTATTATTTTTGGATTTTTTCTATTTTTACAATCAACACAAAACAATTGCACATTCTAACATAACAGAAAAAATATGATCTATCAGCCACACTTTTTATATCGTATCAAATTAGTCCTTATCTACCTACTTGTGAAACTTAAGTTTCTGCATCCACTTTTACCTAAAAACTTTAGAAGTGAACTCCCTATAGGTTGCACGGATAAGATGTTTTGGATGGCTTTTAAATCTGGTGGGAAAAAAGTCTATTTCAACTATTACTGCAAATTGGATGATCCAGATTCCTATAAGCCCAAAGTCTCTGTTGATCCTCGATATCAAATGACAGAGGATGAAATTCAAAGCTTCTATGACAATGGCTACCTTGGTCCATTTGATCTAATTCCTCCCACAGAAATAGAAGAGCTTAGAGAGCATATAATTAAGTTAGGTGATACTGAATCTAAGATATTTTCTTATGCTAATGGTGACTATCAATTTACTGATTTTATTAAAGGTGATGGTAAGTTTAAATCGCCTGAATCTATCAGTGAGAAAGAAAAATATTATACTTATGTTCTAAACTCGTATGAGCGTCATCTTGAAGACTCAGTGCTACTGGATTTATACACCCGTCCGGCAATTATCGAACGTTGCGCTCAACTACTTGGTGCAGATTTAGGAATATGGCATAGTAATTTCTTTCCTGTTGCTCCCCATAGCAAAGGAGCTTCCTTTCATCAAGCTAGCAGATGGTATAATTTTGATATGAAAGAACCAGTCTTAAAACCTGCCAAAGACGGAGAATTATATCAAGTGACAGTCTGGATTGCCTTGATGGATATACCCGAAGAGCAATCTTGTTTATTAGTAATTCCGGGTTCTCATAAAGATGTTTATCCCATGAACATTAGCACAGGAGGAGGCGAAGAAGGAAGAGCTTATGGAATCTACGATGCCAAAATTGACTATCCCACTGACAAGCAAAATACAAAAACTCTTCCTGCTAAAGCGGGACAATTTTTTCTGTTGTGCGAACGGATGATTCACGGTTCTACAGACAACGTGACTGATAATTGGCGAACGGCTGTGGGTTGTCGTGTTATTAAGGCAGATACCCAAGTTTTTACCAAAACTATGCTAGAAAATGGCATGGATATGCGGGTTTATGGGGTGAAAAACATTAAACTAGACCGATGGAAACCGATTTTGGTAAGAGGAAAAAATATTTTGGGCTACCAAGAAGTATCTTCGGAAACCTAATTAGCTAAATAGCCATAATGGGTAAGTTTTAGTCGGTTGACAATTAGGGACAAAGGGATAATTGAGACATAATTACTGTGTTTCCCCCCTTGATTATAAGTCGTTTAGTATGGGATGGTGATATTTTAAAGTTTAGAGTACCTCCAATTTAGGTCTGTATCCCAACGGAGTAAAGAGGAAGCCTCAGTAGATCACAAAGTCAGTTTGAAACAAGCGATCGCCCACAAGATAAATAAGTATTTATGCTTATGCTTAACTGGGATGCACCCAATTATAATTTTATCTATTTTAAATTAAGCGAAGAGGGATAATAATATTGTTATCCAAAAGGAGCGATGGCTTCTTTTGGTGATTTTTCCGGAATTTGACCCAAAAAACGGCATATTTTTCGGGATTTTGAGCAAATAAATCACGGTTTTGCTGATTTTTAAACCACCATGTCCTGTCACCTCATTGATAACTATATGTTTTGTCGCCTTTAACCGCTTTACCTTCGGTAAAGTAAGCCACTGTATCTGTTCCTTTAATTGCTACTCCCCTGTGTTGATAAAAAACGCTCTTGTCATTAACATTTGATTGACTAACTAAAATGGCATTATTGTCTTGAGTATTAGCTTGACTTGTGTGAGTTAATGTTGTGCTTATACCCAATGCTAGTACTGCCAAAGTTGTGATTAAATATGTATTTTTCATCATAGCAATATCAGTTATTTGATTTTTTTTGATTACCTACCCTTTAATGATGAATGTTTTTGATGAAATTAGCCTGAATATTTCCTGAGAAGTTGATAAAATTTTGGTTATATAACTCTCGGGTAGATAAGTGACAAATGCCTGTCTTGCTTGTCACAAAAGAGTCAGAGTCAAGAGAAGGTTAGAATAAATTTATCTTAATTTATATGTGAAAGATTAGCGGTGGGAGAGCACTTACGTTGATACTAAAATTGCTCTTCTCATATCTTGCACTCCTAAAAAAGTACTAAATAGGCCAACAGGCGAAAATCAATTTTTAAGTGGTTAGGATCAATTCTTTTACTTCAAAACTTCAAAACTTCTTTCACTTCAAAACTTCAAGACTTCAAGACTTCTTACTTTAAGACTTCTTACTTCAAAACTCATTACTTCAAAACTCATTACTCATTATTCATCCACAAGTAACTTTTGATAAAGATGCAAGATCTGAGTCTTGACCTAGAAGCACTCGTAAAATCTTCGTAGTGGTTTACTTGAGTAATTAAATGTCATTCATTGACTTAGAAATTTTTAGCAGTATGATTGAGATGGTTAAATTCAAATCTTTGAGAAAAATCAGTTATTCCATAAACATTAAAACTAACTGTTGGTTCCTCTCCCATCGCTTCCACACTATGAATTGCTTTTGGTAAAAACCCGATTATCTCCCCGGGTTCTAAAGTATATTCTCCTACTTTTTGAATACGATGAGGATATTCTTGGCTAGGATTGGGTCGCCAAAAGTAGTTTTTTTCTTGACCATCAATTAAAGCAACAATTCCCCAGGTGCCATGATTATGAATAGGTGAAATTTTGCCTGGTAACCAACAAACCATTTGTACTGTTAATAAAAAATCTTGTTCTTGATATAAAAAGCGAACTGACCAGCCAGGATTTTTTGGAGGATAATCAAATTCTAATTGTAGCCAGTAGGAACTAGTTAAGAGTTTTCTCACTAAAGGCATAATTTTAATGAGACGTTGATAATCATCATCAACTATGCTGATTATATCCTCTATTTCCGTAAGAAAACGATAAAGACGATAAGGTTTTTCTAGACTAGAAATCTCTAAATTTTCTAAATTTAAAGCCTGACATTTCCCTTGCTCATTAACTATCCAATTTTGATTCTCTAGAGAGTATTTAGACATATTTATCAGATCAATTTTAAGTTAACTATAAGTAATCACTTCTAATATAATTTGGTGCGTTACGCGCTTCGCACGCTTCACACCCTACGGATTGCTTTTAATAATTTACAGCACCAACAGTATCATAGTAGCTATTTTGTAGTAGTAGTAGGGTGCGGATTAGCTGTCGTTATCTTTGGAAAATCACCATAAGATAAAGGATTGCCGTAACGCACCAACAGGGATTTAGTGCCCTCAGATTTTTATTAACTTGTATTAATGAAGAAAAGTAATAACTTCTAATATAATTTGGTGCGCTGACGGGGTGATAACAAGTTTAAACATCAGGGTTTTCTTGTCAACCGATGGGTTTGGTGCGTTACGCGCTTCGCGCGCTAACACACCCTACGGATTGCTACGGATTGCTTTTAGTAATTTATAGACCCAACAGTATCATAGTGAACTACGTTGTTAGTATCTAGAATATCTGGCCAATAACCATTAGCTTTAGCGATTTTACCAGGAACATCTGCGAGCCACTCTTCTTGTGCCTCCATGCTATAGTTTAGATAAAGTTTACCATCAACAATTTTCCAGGCTTGAGGAATACTAGAAGCTAACACATTGTCACTGAGGGCTTTAGCACAATAACCACCATATTGGGGAGCATAGGCTTCAGGATTATTTTTAAATTCGGCTAAATTTTCAGCACTAGAAAAGCGCCATTTGGCACCATTCCAACTATACTCATATTCTGCTGATCCTTCTACTGGTTTGCCTTCGGTAAAGTACGCAACTGAATCATATCCTCGAATTGCTAATTTATCTCCTGCTTGAGGATCTGTGTAAATAACGGGAATTTTACTGCTATTAGTAGTTAGATTAGCCCCAGCACAAGGATTAGCCCCAGCACAAGGATTAGCCCCAGCACAAGGATTAGCTCCCGCACAAGGATTAGCCCCAGCACAAGGATTAGCTCCCGCACAAGGATTAGCTCCAGCACAAGGATTAGCCCCAGCACAAGGGTTAACTTGCCCTG
Organism: Johannesbaptistia floridana; assembly: GCF_057440575.1. Lineage (NCBI taxonomy): Bacteria > Bacillati > Cyanobacteriota > Cyanophyceae > Chroococcales > Cyanothrichaceae > Johannesbaptistia > Johannesbaptistia floridana. The sequence continues at coordinate 11,214 of NZ_JALKVM010000009.1, read as the reverse complement.
CGGCGCAAGGATTAGCGTTTACACGAGTAAAAGAGTTAGGAAGAGAAGTAGCTCCTACAGTAAGAACAGAACAAATAGTAATGATAGATAACAATTTCAATTTCATCGCTTAAATTAACCTTAAAGTTTGGTGTATCTATAATCTAATCTAGATGACTTGTCTGAGATTAAAATAAGCGAAAAATAAGAATAAGCTGAGAAGATCCATCGGTGATTTTTAGGGAGAATCAGCTACTTTTTTAGCTAACTCTCCTGGATTCATCTGTTCATAACATTCAAAAGGTTGATGTATCCAAGGATTATCAGGAAGATAGTCTACATAATAATCTGGTCTAAAAGAACTATGATTTTTGTACCAAATTACAGCGCTACGAATATCTTCTATTTCTTGATTATGACGATCTTCGAGCCACTCGATACTTTTTTGTAAACTAGTTCCAGAATCAACTAAATCATCAACTAGTAAAATCTTGTTACCTAGTTTTTCTTCTATCATTACTAAATTTTGAGAAAAAACTATATCACCTCTAACTCGGTTACCATCTCCCGCATAAGATTGAGCGTAGAGAATCGCCAAAGGCTTATCAAATAGGCGACAAAAAATATCTCCAATTCTCAAACCTCCTTTAGCAATGCAAACAATTTGATTAAAATCCCACCCAGATTCATAGACTTTAATCGCTAATTGTTCTATTTTTTTGTGGTAATCGGACCAAGAAATATATAATTCTGACATAATTGACTTAGATTTAAATAGTGTTTAACTACAGCTAGTTTGCTCCTGGAGAAAAAAAGAAAAGCGCTAGTACAAAAAACAAAGATTAATAGCCATCATATCATTTGAGTATATAAATAGTGAATAACTTAACAGAGAAACTACAGTTTACCACAAAACTAGCCTATGGATCTGGAGATTTTGGGCCGGCAATCACCGCGAATATTTTAGTTTTTTTCCTATTATACTTTTTTACAAATGTGGCAGGGCTACCTGCTGGTATAGCTGGCACCATCTTGGCTGTTGGTAAAATTGTTGATGCTATTAATGATCCTATTGTAGGAATATGGAGCGATCGCACTCGTTCGAGTTGGGGTAGACGTTTACCTTGGATGTTTTGGGGAGCGCTACCTTTTGGACTGTTCTTTTTTCTCCAGTGGTTAGTACCCAACTTTAGTGATAATCTCACCGTTAATACCAGGTTTTTATTCTTTTACTATGTGTTGATTGGTATCTTATTTAATATCTCTTACACCATGGTTAATTTGCCCTATACCGCCTTAACTCCCGAATTAACCCAAGATTATGATGAACGTACCAGTCTCAATAGTTTTCGTATGGGTTTTTCCCTGGGGGGAAGTATTTTGTCTTTGTTGTTATCAGGTTTAATTTTTCAACTTTACCCTGGTTCAGAACAAGAACAATATGCCATATTGGGTTTATTTTGTAGTTTAATTTCCATAGTAGCAATTTATTGGTGTGTCTTTCGAGTTCCTGAAAGAGGTAGTCAGCCAATTTTATCTGCAACCCGGAAAAAATTAGTAGGTAGATTGTTGATAGTAGGTGGAGGTTTAGGAATAGTCTATGGTTTGCTCAAAATATTGCTAACAGGAACAATTGGGATTATACCGATGATGACTTCCTTTATGGGTTTGCAATTGATTTTGTTTGGTGTAACTCTATTATTCGCCAAAATAGAACCACATTTAACTGTTGATAACAACCAAAGCAATATAGACAGTCAACCCGAACCTTCATCTATCTTAAGGCAAATTAAAACAGCTTTTAGTAATCGTCCGTTTTTATATGTAATTGGTATTTATTTAGCTTCTTGGTTAGGAGTACAATTAACTGCTTCCATTTTGATTTACTTTGTGGTGAGTTGGATGGGTTTACCTGCCACTAGTTTTCCTTCTGTGGCTTTGGCTGTACAGGGTACAGCTTTAGTTATGTTATTTATTTGGAAACTAATGAGCGATCGCTTCGGCAAAAAAACCGTTTACTTTCTCGGTACTAGTCTTTGGATTTTGGCCCAATTTGGCTTATTTTTCCTACAACCTGGGCAAATTTTTTGGTTATACTTCTTAGCAGTTATCGCCGGGTGTGGAGTTTCGGTGGCCTATTTGATTCCCTGGTCTATGTTACCTGATGTTATTGAACTGGATGAGTTAGTAACGGGAGAACGTCGCGAGGGGATATTTTACAGTTTTATGGTACTCATTCAAAAAATTGGTCTAGCCTTAGCTTTATTTTTAGTAGGAATTGCCCTTGATTTAGCTGGTTTTCTGGAAAATGTGCCGGGGGAAGATATTCCTGTACAACCAGAAAGTGCTTTACTGGCCATTAGAATTGCTATTGGACCTTTACCGACGGTTTTTTTGATTTTCGGCCTAATTATTGCTTATTTTTACCCAATTACTTCTGATTACCATGCACAGATTCGCCTACAGTTAGAGGAGAAAAAACGAGGAGAATCGCAATAGCTAGGAAATGCTAACCTAGAATCAGTGTAATAGCAAGACTCAAAGAGAATCTCTAAGATAATTAATCTATGACTACAACTGTTTCCTCACCTAATCGGGTAAATTTTCCCACAATTAAACGTCTAGAAAACGGCTTAACCATCATAGCAGAACAGATGCCAGTAGAGGCAGTTAGTCTGAATATTTGGTTAAAAGTTGGCTCTGCTAATGAGTCCGATAGAATCAACGGGATGGCTCATTTTTTGGAACACATGATTTTCAAAGGCACTCCTAATTTAAAAAGTGGAGAATTTGAGCGACTCATCGAAGCTAGAGGGGCGAAAACTAATGCAGCTACCAGCCAAGAATACACACAATACTATATTACCACCGCTCCCCAAGATTTTCGAGAGCTTGCCTCTTTACAGCTAGAAGTTGTTTTTAATGCCGCTATTCCCTCAGCAGAATTTGAACGAGAGAGATTAGTAGTTTTAGAAGAAATTCGCCGTTCTGAAGATAACCCGACTCGTCGTAGTTTTGCTAAAGCGATGGAAACCTGTTTTACTAAGCTACCCTATCGCCGTCCTATTTTAGGGCCATTTGAGGTGATTTCGGGGTTAATTCCTGAGCAAATGCAGCAGTTTCACCATTACTGGTATCAACCAGAGTCGATGACAGTGGCGGTAGTAGGAAATCTCCCTGTTGAAGAGTTGATTGAGGTGGTAACCGAAGGAATAGAAAAAACTTACGTCCCAAGAAAACAACTAACAACAACCGAATCTATTCCAGATTGGTTAGTAGAAAAACCTTTCACAGATATTGTCAGAAATGAATATGTAGATACTAAACTGCAACAAGCTAGATTGATAATGATGTGGCGCGTACCTGGTATGAATGAACTAGCTAGTACTTATCCTTTAGATATTTTAGCAGCTATCCTAGGACAGGGAAGATTAGCGCGACTATTTCGAGATTTACGGGAAGAACGGGGTTTAGTATCACAGATTAGTGCAGGCAATATTACGCAAAAAATACAAGGAGTATTTTATATAAGTGCCCGCTTACCCGCAGAAAATATCGAGTTAGTAGAAGAGGCGATTAAAGAACATTTAACTAGTTTAAATACTGAATTAGTTACTGATGCAGAAGTTAGTCGCATTCGTACCCAAGTAGCTAATAGGTTTATTTTTGGTAACGAAAGACCGAGCGATCGCGCTTCTTTGTATGGTTATTATCAGTCAGTTTTAGGTTCTCTTGACCCTGCTTTTGACTATGTAGATTCAATTCAAAAAATTACTCCCCTAGAATTGCAACAGGCAGCTCAAACCTATCTTAACCCTGAAGCTTATGGTATCGTGGTGATTAAACCTGAATAATTATTGATTTATGTGGAAGCAAATTAGTCAACAAATCAGCCAAGTTACTGGTAAACCCTTCACCATACAGCAAAAGCGTTCTGTGGGTGGAGGATGTATCAACCAAAGTTATCAGTTAATTGGAGATAATCAGAGTTATTTTGTCAAAGTCAACAACGCCAATAGCTTAGAGATGTTTCTCTCGGAAGCCAATGGCTTAAAACAAATACTGGAGACTCATAGTATTTGCGCACCTCGTCCTATTTGCTGGGGTAGTGTTGATAATCATAGTTATTTGGTTTTAGAATGGTTAGAATTTGCCCGAGGTGGTAATAATCAAGCCTGGTTCAAGATGGGGCAACAATTGGCTCAAATGCACTCTTACCAGGGGGCTTCTGAGTTTGGCTGGCAAGAAAATAATACTATTGGTTCAACTCCTCAGATTAATACTTGGATGAATAACTGGGCTGACTTTTTTGCTGAACACCGTATTGGTTACCAAATTAAACTAGCTAGGCGTAAAGGAGGTAGTTTTCCTAGTCCTGAACTAGTTATTCCCAAAGTTAAGGAATTTTTGCAAGACAGAAATCCTCTCCCTTCTTTAGTACATGGGGATCTTTGGTCAGGAAATGCTGCAATTACGGTAGAGGGAAATCCAGTCATTTTAGATCCTGCTAGTTATTATGCAGATCATGAAGTAGACTTAGCTATGACTGAGTTATTTGGTGGATTTCCCGCTGCTTTCTATGAAGGTTATAATCAGGTATGGCCTTTAGAAGCAGGCTATCAGCAGCGCAAAACCCTCTATAACCTTTACCATATTCTCAATCACTTTAATCTTTTTGGTGGTGGTTATGGCAGTCAGGCCAGCAGAATGTTGCAGCAAATCCTTATTTAATTTCCTCGTTGAATTTTTTAGCGGAAACGCTTTTTCCGACGGGCAACTGCTTTGCGTTTGCGCTTTTCAATGGGTGTTTCGTAGTGACGACGGCGTTTGATGTCCGCAAAGATACCAGCTTTGGATACTTGGCGTTTAAAACGTCTTAATGCAGATTCTATATTTTCATTTTGTCCTACGATCACTTGGGTCATAAATTATCCTCCTATGAATGGTTTTACAATTTATTGATTTCACTACAAAAGTACTGGAGTAACGTCTTTTTCCCCAGTCTTTAATAAAGCAATTTATTTTATTTATTCTATACTATCATATTTATCTTTTTTTAAGTGTATCGACTAGTTTCTAATAACTTCCTTAATTTTGAGTAAGCATTTTTGCTTCATTAATCCACTGCTGTATCAAATTTGGAGGGGGAATTAAGTCTTGTCGCTGGGTAGTTGCTACTTGTAGACGCAGTATCTGTGGACTGAGACGATGAATCGGAGTTCGAGATAACTGCTCTACAGAAACAACTCCTGTATGCAATAATAAGCCACAATAGGTACAGGCAACACTAGGAAGACGAGCTAAATCAGCCAAGGCGCTCCATTTTTGGAGATAGCGTATATTTAGCTTTAACTTGGCGGCAAGCATTTTTTTAGCTTCAAAAGTAGGATATGCTAGGAGTAAATCTTCCGTTGTGCTAATACCTTGGTTTTTCAGTAATTTAACTTCTGTTTTATTTAACCCAGGAAGTTGCTCAATTGGCCAGTAACAAGATTGCATCAAAAAATAATTTATACTATGCAGCTAGAATTACTAAACAGTTTATCAGATAAAACCAATTATAATCTATGAATACTTTACTGAAGAATAATTTAGGAGAAACTAGCATCTGTCCAGTTAACTCTCATAACGAATGGGATCCTTTAGAGGAGGTAATTGTAGGTCGTTTAGAAGGAGGAATTATTCCACCATATCATGTCACAGTGACTTATAATATACCTCCGACTACGGCTAAATTATATAGATTATTTGCAGGAAGACGTTACCCAGGATTTTTAGTCAAAAAAGCCCAAAGAGAATTAGATCAATTTATCAAAATACTCACAGATTTAAACATCAAGGTAAAACGTCCTGAAATTATCTCAGGAGAGCGCCTGTTTAAGACTCCAGAGTGGAAGTCAAAAGGATTTTGTACAGCTTGTCCTCGGGATGGTTTTTTAGTGGTTGGAGACGAAATAATTGAAACGCCGATGGCTTGGCGATCGCGTTATTTTGAACCCTCAGCCTATCGTCCTTTGTTTAAGAGTTACTTTCACCAAGGGGCCAAATGGACAGCCGCACCGAAACCCCAACTCTTAGATGACCTTTACGACTATCAGTTTAAACCATCCCAAAAGGGAGAACCGATTCGCTACGTTATCAATGAATTTGAACCAGTTTTTGATGCTGCTGATTTTGTACGCTGCGGTCATGATTTGTTTGTTACCAAAAGTAATGTAACAAATTACGCAGGAATTAAATGGTTAAGGAGACATTTAGGGGAAAAATACCGCATTCACGAGATTGAGAGTAGTTGTCCAACACCAATGCACATAGACTCTACTTTTATGCCTCTAGCGCCGGGTAAACTGCTAATTAATCCTGAATATATCGATGTAGATAGATTACCCAATCTCTTTAAATCCTGGGATATTCTCATACCACCAGAACCAGATCCTATTCAAGGTATCCCTTCGATGTGTAGTAAGTGGATTAGTTTAAATGTACTAATGGTAAATGAAAAACAAGTTATTGTAGAATCAGGACAAAAATCTTTGATCAAAGCCTTCAAAGATTGGGGTTTTGAACCAATTCCCTGTCCCTTCATTAATTTTGCTCCTTTTGGTGGGTCTTTTCATTGCGCTACTCTAGATATTCGTAGACGCGGAAATTTACAATCTTATTTTAATAATTAGTTAATGAAATTAGGAAGCGAAGCACATAAACAACTATTCTGCGAGAGTTTTATCGATAGTTATCTAGACTATCAACCGGAGACTCTACCTTGGCCTGAGTTAGATGAAATTTCTCTGGCTAAATTACGCCAAATCCCCTTTTGGTCACAAGCCTTGATGACGGAAAAATCAGCAGGAGTAATGGTAAGTAAATTTGCTCAAACAATTAAAGATCCCCTGTTACAAAAGGCGATTTCCCTGCAAGGATATGAAGAAACTCGCCACGGTAAACTGATTGAGTTTCTAATTAAACGCTATGAAATTAATATCCCAGAACCTGAATTAATTCAACCATCTTCTCACATTCAAGCAGAATTTATTGACTTTGGTTACGAAGAGTGTTTAGATACTTTTTTTGCCTTCGGAATGTTTGGTATTGCCCGCCAAGCCAATTATCTCCCTGAAGCTATTTTTAACATTTTTGACCCTCTTTTGGATGAAGAAGCTAGACACATAGTTTTTTTTGTTAATTGGATTACTTATTTACAAATTCAACAGGGAAGAGGCTTAAATGTGTTCAGGGGATTTCATTCTTTTTGGCATTATAGTAAGGCGATTTGGAAACTAGCGGCGGTTTTTGGCAGTTCTAATAATAGTGATGAAAAAGCTTTTACAGCCACCGGGGCTAGTAATTTTATGGACGATTTAACCCCAGAGTTATTTTTTTCTACTTGTTTAACAGAAAATAGTAAAAGAATGAGTAGGTTTAGTTCAGAACTTTTACAACCAAATTTAATGGCTAATTTTTCTGCTCTTTGTCTAAGTTTTTTGAAGTTAATTCCCTCAAAAGTGAATGCTTAATTTTTGTTTATTAATTACTCTCGTTTTAACTCAAGTATTGGGAGACATTTGGTTAAGTAGAGGTATGAAGTTATTTGGAGAAATAAATACTCTCGATATTAATAAGTTAATCATCTATTTATTTACTAATTTTTGGATTATCTTAGGAGTATTTACTCTAACTCTTTCTATGGTAATTTACTTAGTCAGTGTTTCTCGTCTAGATTTGAGTTATGTTTTGCCTATTCATGCTTCTAGTTATGTTCTCAATGCTTTATTAGCTTGGCTTATTTTGGGGGAAAATGTAACTGTATCCCGTTGGGTAGCGGCTATTTTAATTAGTTTAGGAGTTTTCTTAGTTAGTTTGAGCATTCATCAATCTCAAAAAGTACCTAAACAATCCTCGGATTCTGTAATTATGTTTTTTCTTCCCCTAGGTATATCTATATCTAGAGTTTTTTTAGGAAGTATTTGTCTAGCTTTGGCTGACTCTGTTGGTGATGTCTTAACGGCTAAAGGCATTAAACAAATAGGTGAATTTCCCTCTCATTCTCTTAAACAAATTTTTACTTGGTTGGTTGCATTGTTGACTAATCCTCTGATGGTAGTAGGAATTGCTGGTTATACTGGGGCATTCTTAATTTTTTTGTGTTTGCTAAGTTGGGCAGATATTAGCTTAGTTCGCCCTGCCACAGCAATTGGTTATATATTTAGTTTACTAGGGGCGCGTTTTTTTCTCCATGAGCGAATTAGTCGTCTGAGACTAGGGGGTATAATTCCCATTGGTTTGGGAATTATACTAGTTAATTAATTAATTATATTTGGTGCTTTTAACTTTTTTTTAGCAAGATACTGTTGATTTTCCTCGGATGCTAAATAATATTCTGAAGCTGGTTTGATTTGAGTAACAATCTTGTTGACAAAAATTTTAAGATTTACTAACCTTTGTTTAGAGTATTCTGCTTTAATTTTTTGTTCCTGGTCATGATAAAATATCACCGAACGATACTGTTCTCCCTTGTCTGCACCTTGTCGATTGAGTTGAGTTGGGTCATGGATTGACCAGAAGATTTCTAACAAATCATCGTAACTCACCTGCTCTGGATTATATTCTATTTGAGCGACTTCTGCATGACCAGTAATGCGAGAAAGTACGTCTAGGTAGCTAGGATGAGGAAAATGACCACCCATATAACCCACTGAGGTGCGAGTAACGCCCTTGACTAGACGAAAAGCTGCTTCAGTTTTCCAAAAACATCCGGCCCCAAAAGTTGCTATAGACATGTTTATTATATATTTCTTTAAAAAGAAGAATAAAAACAATATATTGAGACGGTTTAAGTATAACCTATTAGCTGTAGCGATCGCTTCTTGATACTAAATTCGGTCTTCAGTAATACATTATTTTTGAATTCCCCCTTTTGCAGACTTTTTTATAACTACTAAATTGTACCATTGACTCTGGCATTAACTATGTTGTATGATCTTTAGTCAAAGAACTAATTCTTTTGGTTACTCTGAATACTGAATAAGCTAATAATTTATGCTCTAAGATAAAAATCATAGCCAAAGATATCAAATCGACTCTATCTACTTTTGATATTTTAAAATTTCCCTATTTTAATTATTAATATTGTTATTTGTTGTTTTTTAAAATTGTAACTCTGACTATAACTATACGTAAGTATTTATAGGGATTTTTTAAAAAAAAAGTGTTTTCACCGATAATATTCAGTTTAACTTTAGAGAAAATAAACAGTAGGATCTAAGTTGGTTTGAATATTAAAAAATATTACCAAATCAACATTTTTAAATTATATAAAACTTATTATGCACAGAGTGAATCAAAAAAATCACTTCTAGCATTTCGAGAAAAAAAGTAAAAATTGTAGAAAAAAGGAAACTTAATTATGTCTATTCCAGTAACAGACTCAAATTCTCAACAGAGAACATACATGACAGGTATAAAGGTTACAAACCTTGTGTCTAATGTTGAGGCTTTAGATAGTCAATCAAATGGTTTAATTAGACTCGAAGAATTTCGCAGTGATCCTAGATTTGCTCATATTGATGGTAGTGGTCAAATAGGAGTAGTTTTAGACACTGGTATTAATTTAGATCATCCTGCTTTTGGACCAGACTCTAACGGTGATGGCATTTCAGATCGCATCATATATTCCTACGACTTTGGCGATAGAGATTCCAATGCAAGTGATTTCAGGGGTCATGGAAGTAACGTCTCCAGTATTGTGGCTGGTTATGATCCTCAAAATAATTATTCTGGTATAGCTCCAGGCGCTGATATTGTTCATCTTAAAGTTTTTAGCGATAGTGGAACTGGAACTTTTGGGATGATTGAAGATGCACTACGGTGGGTTATTGATCACTCAGACAAAAATCCTTTTGCTACAGGAGAAACTTATAATTTCACTGCTATTAATATGTCGTTGAGTGATAATCAAAACTGGACGACAGAGACTAAAAAATATGGTCTAGATGACGAACTAAACTACTTAGCAAATTTTTTGGAGACTATACCAGTTTCTGCTGCGGGAAATTACTATAAAATTAGAGGAGAAATAGAAGGAGTAGGATATCCGGCAGCGGATCCCAATTCATTAGCTGTTAGCTCAGTATTTGATAGTAATATAGGTCAGCTAAATGGAGAATTCGCTACATCTTTCACATCAGATGCAGATCGAATTGTCGCTTATAGTCAAAGAGACAAAACTAACAACCTGACTACAGCGATGGCCCCAGGAGCAATTATTACAGGGGCGGCTCATAACAGCAATGGTTACAACGCTTACCATGGAACTAGTCAAGCAGCTCCTCATGTTACTGGAGCAATCTTATTAGCTCAACAATTAGCGGAAGAAACATTGGGTCGCCGTCTTACTAGAACCGAAATAGAAAATCTGCTAGACAGTTCTGGGGTTAGTATAAATGATGGTGACGACGAAGATGATAATGTATTCAATACCGGGGCAGACTTTAAGCGTATAGATATCGTGAGCCTTGGTGAAGCTATTTTGAATATGTCAGGGGTGCAAGATCCTCTTCCAACTATAACTATTAATACACCTTTGGTAATTGGAGAGGCACAAGGAAATAGAACTATTGCTGTTACCCTAAGTCAAGCTTATAGCCAAAATGTTACAGTAGATTATGTGAGCGCAAGTGGCACAGCAACTGAAGCTGTAGATTACAATCCTGTAGTTGGGACTCTTCAATTCACTCCTGGACAAACAACACAAAATATCACTTTATCTGCCATTGACGACCTATTAGACGAAGTAGACGAAACTTTTACTATTTCCCTATCTAACCCCAATAATGGGGTAATTGGTACTCCTAACACGGCTACGGTAACAATTACCGATGATGATACAGCACCAGTGGTGAATTTTACACAAGTAAATGAGACGATTGCCGAAGGGGGACAAAAAGATATCACGGTAACTCTCAGTGAAGCTAGTGGAAAGAATGTTAGCGTTGATTATAGTTTGATTGCGGGGACTGCCACAGAAAGTGTAGATTATACTCCAGCTAGTGGGACGATAGACTTTGCACCGGGTCAAACTACTGCTCAGATTTCTCTAACCACACTACAAGATTTTCTAGACGAAGTTGACGAAGATTTCCAAGTTGTGCTGTCTAATGCAGTTAACGCGACTCTAGATACATCTAACACGGCTACGGTAACAATTACCGATGATGATACAGCACCAGTGGTGAATTT
>NZ_JALKVM010000008.1:0-4741 GCF_057440575.1 Johannesbaptistia floridana | reverse complement strand
GAATATTTAATTAACTTAAAATACTAATATATTTTATTTATTTTAATATAAAATCCTGATTACTACATAACCTGTGGTGCGTTACACTTCGTTAACGCACCCTACTGGACTTTCTTGGAGTAATATTTTCTAAAATATCAAGTAGCTCATTTCTATCCATATATACAAACTAGTTTGTTTCAATTTGATAACAAGAATATTTAATTAACTTAAAATACTAATATATTTTATTTATTTTAATATAAAATCTTGATTATTACATAACTTATGGTGCGTTACACGCACGTTAACGCACCCTACTAGACTCATTACTCATTACTCATTACTCATTACTCAACCTCAACCAGTAAATGAGTGGGTTTTGGTGGAAGATCTCAGGTGAGTGCTGTTAATTGGGCAACAGTTGCTTTACTTGAAACTCTAAATCAGGAAATGTAACAGGACAAATGATTCCTTGATTTATGGTAAATCTAGTTTTGTAATCTTCTCGACTAGGTTCTCTCCAGACAATTAATTCTTTTGCATTTAAATCAATTACCCAATATTCTTTTATTTGTGCTGCGGCATAAATCTTTTTCTTTTGATTCTTATCTCTTTCTAAAGTATTACGAGAAATCTCAATTAACCAGAAGATATCTTCAGGGGTTCTTAAGTGGTTTTGAGAACCCATTTCTGACACTTTTCTCTCTATAATCCTAGAGCAATTTTTAGACGTTCAAGTGCTGCCGTTTCTTTAGGGCTAACTTTAGTACCTGAACCAAATAAACCACTTCCTGCCGCTTCAGCTACAACTTCTCCACATTCATATATAAATTGTTTATACTCTTGAATCTCTTCAGGAGTTGCTTTACTCTCAGCTACGCCAATCCCTTGATTAACAGCAGCGATCGCTTTGTCCAAGAAAGCGCCAGAATCAGATCTTCCACCTTTAGCAAAAGCTACTGGTTGGGGTTGAGTAATGAGTAAGGAGTAAGGAGTAATGAGTAAGAGAATTGATGTTAAACCTCTAGGAGACAAAGATTATAGAGAATTAACCATAAAGAACATTTTTCCTAAAAAATTAGTACATAAGTTCTGGTGGAAGATATGAGCCAGAGGTGATTTCCTCAGCAGAAACTTCTGGTTTCTGTGGTTTAACTCTACCACTTCTGATTACTTCTTCGGCAAAAGTTGAAGTAATAATCGAGTTATTTGGATATTTTTTGGCAGCGTTTAAAATCTCTTTAGTTAGTGCCGTAGCTTCAATCATGCTGGAAACAATACCCAAATCAACCATTGAGATGGCCATTCCCACCATCATGGGACCATTCATAATGGTTTGTAACTCATCATTTGTGTAAGTAGACATATATTTCCTTTTTGGATTTAATAAATGCTTAAAATCTTACCATATTTTTCTGTTTCTGATAAACATTTTTGGTGGATTTTATATTTTAAAATTGTTCTAAATTTTAACTTAAACAATTTATGTTCTGTTTCGGTGGTAAGGAATTAAATCATTATCTCTAGGAAAATTATGATAGATAAATCCCATTAAGCAAGTAAAAGATATAACAGTTATAATAACTATTTTCCCCCAGGAAGCTTGAATACTTTCTTGATAACTAGTTACAGAAATAAATTCTTTACTTGACAGACTATCATATCCAACTGCAACAATATTATAAAGACAGTGAAGAATAATAGGAACTCTCAAATTCCCCGTTTTGAAGTAAAGAACACACAAGAGAACTCCAGTAATAAATAACGGAAAAACATCATGGCGAAAGTGTATTATTGCAAAAATTAAAGAAGAGATAACTATAGCTTTTTTTACGTTCCATTTAATTGTCCATTTCTGCAACATGAGACCTCGAAAATAAAATTCTTCTAACAAAGGTGCAAAAATAATAGCGCCTATAAAATAACTGATCATTCCCAAAGCAGTTGTATATTCTATCTCATTAATATAATTTTCAACATACTCAGGAAAAACAAAAGAAAGATAATATAAATTTAAAGAACTAAAGTACCAAGAAAAGGCAATTTCTAAAATAAGTAAAATTATAATTAGTAGCCAATTTATCTTAGGATCGTCAAGTATAAATCTCTTAAAATTAAATCCCGCTTTTCGTATTTTACTAAATAACCATAGTAAAAAATATGTCTCACATATTAATAACAAAAAATCTCCAAAATCATAACTACTATCATCTAATGAACAATTAGATATTAAACAGAAAATAAAGTATAGTATAAAAAAAAGACTAGGTATTGCTACCAACCAATATAAAAATATTTCTAAAATATTAACTCTTTCAAAAATATTTTCACTATATTCTCGAAATGATTTTTTTGTTGGAAAAAATAACAATAAAGCAATCCCGAAAAAATTTAGTAATCCCAGCCATCCCCAACTAGGTGAATATCCTTTACTTTGAATATATAAACGACCACCTTTGATGAGGAAGTAAAAGGAAGCAATAACAATAATTAAAATTAAATTTGCTATAAAAAAAGGTAAATCTTCAGAATTATTTTCATCTATAGTTAAACCAAATAGAGAAACTGGTACTAAAAAACATAATCCTAGAACAATTATCCTTAAAGATTTATCTTTTTGAAGTCTATATATATTATCCATTGTTTGATTCTGACTTTTGAAGAGGAATTGATGATATATAGCCTTTTTAAGGCTGGTGAGGTACAAAGGTTATCCTTTTCGAGGCTCCGAGTTAGGTACAACCTCATGAGTCCTTTGAAATGATATAGCGTTTTTTATTATGATGAGGTAAATACGTTAACTCATTACTAAGAAAGAGCAGAAAACCTGCTTCACACTTATCAATTGTTTTATTATTATAACATGTAATTATCAAAAAATAAACTATTAAAATATTACAGTTTGTTGAGAATTATTGATTAAAATTAAATTGTGAGAGAAAGTGAAAATCTTGTTGGCGATCGCACTTCAATTCTAAAACCCGAATCCCAGTATCAGGCAAAGGATTTAACAACTCAATAAATTGTGACCAATGGTGAATCAGATGATATTCTACCCCATAACTTTTACAGAGAGAAGCAAAATCTACCTGTTGAGGAGTAGCAAAAAACTCTTCAAAATAATCAGGAAATTTAGCTATAGGGAGATGTTCAAAAATACCGCCACCATGATTATTAATCAGAATAATAGTTAAATGTCCCTTAAATTTACTTGTCATCAAAAATCCATTAGTATCGTGTAGAAGGGCCAAATCACCCGTTAATAAAACACTGCTTTGATTAGCGTGGGCGATTCCTAAAGCAGTACTAAGTGTTCCATCTATACCATTGGTACCACGACTAAAATAAGGAACAAATTGTTGATTATTGGGTTGCCAAAAAAACTCAGCATAGCGTACAGACATACTATTAGCAATAAAAATAGGGGTTTTAGCTGGGAGATGCTGAGATAGTAACCAGGATACTTTGCCTTCAAATAATTGGGGTATCGAAGTTAAAGTTTTATGGATACGTTGACGCATTTGTGCATCATAGGCGCACCATAATTGTAGATAGTCAGAGAGATGGGATTTAGTTTCTTGGGGTAAAGATAATTGAGTTATATCTAACCAAAGATAGGTGGTGGCGGTATGCAGAGGGTCTAAATTGTCCAGGGTATTAGTAATAATCCAGCGTTGGGGATTAGTTAGACTCAACCACTGACGTAATTGTTTACTAGTAGGTAACTCTCCAATTTGAATAACTATTTGAGGAGTTAATTCCTTAGCTAATTGTGGTTGACGCAGAATAAAATCATAACTAGAAATTAAATTAGGTACTATTTCCTGGTAATTCCTCAAAGGTGATAAAGCCTCTGCTAAAATTGGCCAGTTTAAATAAGTAGATAGGTTAGAGATAGCTTGACAATAGGTTTGAGGAGATTGAGGTTGAGAAATTCCGGCAATAATGATTCCCTTTTGACAATTTAACCATTGAGGAGGGGGATAAAAGAGAGTTTTAGTTGCAGATAGGGGGTAACTAGGTGTGACTTTTGCCAAGAAATCTTCGGGTATCTCCCAGTTAAGACTATCTTCTACAGGCGCCAAGGGTTCGCGAAAAGGACAGTTGAGATGGACTACTCCTGGAGTAGGA
The DNA here is from genome assembly GCF_057440575.1 of Johannesbaptistia floridana. Lineage (NCBI taxonomy): Bacteria > Bacillati > Cyanobacteriota > Cyanophyceae > Chroococcales > Cyanothrichaceae > Johannesbaptistia > Johannesbaptistia floridana. Next base: position 628 of record NZ_JALKVM010000008.1, on the reverse strand, counting down.
AAAATAGCCTTTGACCAAGCATGAATAATGGTTTGACGCAGATATTTTAGTAAACTAATATCAGCAGTAGGGGTAGCCAATTCCTGTTGCCATTGGGGGTAGTTACCATATAATTTTACCTGGTCAATGGTTTGTCCGGCACGACAATCCCGCAACTCCTGAGGGCGATCTGCTGTTAAGATGAACAGGGGAATATGACTATATTTAGCTTCGATAATAGCCGGATAAAAATTTGCTCCTGCGGTCCCAGAAGTACAGACTAAAGCTACTGGTAACCCTGAGGCTTTAGCTTTCCCCAAAGCAAAAAAAGCTGCTGAACGTTCATCGATAATTACTTGGGTTTCAATGGCTTTATTTTGAGCAAAGGCGAGGGTTAGGGGGGTAGATCTAGAACCTGGGCTAATTATCGCTGTTTTTAGTCCTAATTTGCCTAAAGTGATAGATATGGTAGATGCCCAAATAGTATTTAAATTCCGTGAATCAAACATGCAAATAGTTTTTAATTTTGCTGGCTAGGTGGGGGAATTTAGTTAGTATACTTTCATCGGCAATTTCTAAATCTCGGTAGTCGAAACCGCTTCTAAAAATCTACTCAAATTTACTCAAACAGCAAAATAAGACAGAAAAA
>NZ_JALKVM010000007.1:0-4770 GCF_057440575.1 Johannesbaptistia floridana | reverse complement strand
AAGCGTTGAGCATTAATTCTTTAACTCATTACTCATTACTTCAAAACTCATTACTCAACCACCACCAGTAACATTAGGTAAAGATGCAAGATGTGAGCAACGGCGTGCCCGCGATGCTTTGGTAGGCATTGCCGGAGAACCATCGGGATTTTGAACTGGTACTCGCAACATAAGAGATAATCCTTGTTTTACAAGTTGTAAGTCCCTAAGACCACCAAAAGCCTTGTGTCCTGCAATTACGCAGTGCTTCCACCCAAGGAAGCCAACAAATAGTCCGAGCTAGGGAAATACCCGGAAGTGTTATGGCTTTTGGCTCGTGGTCTAGCCAACTCTTAGTCAGACGTTGGGTCGTCCAAGCTGCGCGGCTTCAGCCCGCAGAAGTTGACCTTTGTGAGAGACGTTTAACGCTTTCACCTCCTAACATCTCGTCAGCTTTAGCTAAAATCTGGGGAATTTTCTTAGCATGGGGACTATTGGTGAGACAAGATTGCAGATTTACTTGGGAGAGGTTGGTAGCTTTGTTACCAGGAAACCAGTGACTAGCATTGCCGAGGAGATTATAGCGCATCTTGGCATAGTCCACTAAATCATAAGCTGTCGCTAAGTTATAAAGCCAGAGAATTCTTTCTATATTGATTTTTGCTGGTGTATCTTCCCACCTAGGTAAACCCTGGCGCCAAGTTTGATACCAATCTTTACCCAAACAGGAGATCGCTTCTGCCTCTAACCTTTCTATAATTGGTGGTAAGATCTCCTCCGCTTTATCTACTAGAGATAATACTCGTAGATGTTCATCAAAGTCTCCTGGTTTAGCTGCGCCTAAACTTAGGGTATGTACTTCAAGGTGAGATAGGCAAAATAAATCATTAAATACCATCGGACTTAGGGGTTTACATAAATCAACCAGTTTTTGAGGCGGTTGATAGAGTTTACCACCTTTGTCAGAAGGACTAATGATAAATACTCCTAGATCATACTCCTTTGCCGCCGCGATCGCCGGCCAATTTCTTTGATCTATATAATACCAGTGTAAATTTACATAATCAAACTGATTAGTTTGAATAGTTTTAACAATTATATCTGTGGGACCATGGGTAGAGAAACCAATAAATCGTACTTTTCCTTCTGCTTGTAATTTTTTGGCCTCTTCTAAACAGCCATTAGGTCGAATACTGTAATCTAGTAAATCTTGAGTATTGATACCATGGAGAGAAAATAAATCTACATAATCCAGTTGCAGAAAACGTAGAGATTGTTCAAAATTGCGTCTAAACTCTAACCTATCTGCTAATGGTGATACTTTAGTTTGAACAATTAACTTTTCTCTCGATATCTTCGGTAAAATTTTACCTAATTGTAACTCAGAAGTGCCATAACCTCTAGCCGTTTCAATATGATTAATCCCGACTTCTAGAGAACGAAGAATTGTTTTTTCTAGATTCTCTTGATTATCCCTAGGGATTTGACTTTCTGGGATATCTTGCCATTTGTATTGATATCTCATTCCTCCGCAAGAGAAAACAGGCATTGATAAGTTAGTACGTCCAAAACGTCGATACAACATAGAAATTTATTAAGCGCATTTTTTCTTACTTTAGCATCTTCATTATTTAGTATTCCAACCTACGGGCTACGGGTGACAAACTACAATGATTAGCTTAATACACTTCATCGTGACTCCCAATTGTTTCTAAAAGAATTGCTTGTTTTTCTTCATATTGAACAAATTTAAAGATAATTCTTAAATCATAAGCAGCAGTACATGAATAAGAGTCTTTAAGGTCACCTTTGAGTTTATGAGTTCTTAATTTAGGATGAAATGGATCTTCGCAAAGTAATTCTAAGGTCTCTTGGATATTTTTAGCTAATTCAGGCTGCTTTCTTACAATTTTTTGAGCAGTTCTAATGAAAGCACTTGACCGTAGTCAGACAAAATTCACGAAAGAATCTCCTTCATGATTTGTTCAGGTGTCATAGGTTGACATTGACCTTGGGCAAATTCTTTTTGAGTTTCCTGAATGTCTTTAACTAACTCCGCTCTTTTTTGCTCTCTCAGACGATTTTTTAAAATATGAACGAGGTTTTCTTGATCTTCTAGGGGAAGTTGTTCGGCGGCTTCTAAGATCTCTGCAAAGGTTGTTTGTGTCATCTTGTTCTAAAACACTATAACTTGAACTGTCTAATATTCTACAATTAAAATTTTAAAACATTCTGTCTTAAAGCTTAGAGTTTTGGCAACAGAACCATCAAAGACTAACAAAGTCTATCTAGTTAAAGAGAAAAAAAGAGTCAATCAATGATACTCTATTTATAAAGAATAATTGGGTTATAATTATATGAGTGATTTAATAGCGATCGCCTACGACGACGAATACAAAGCTGAAGAAGTTCGTATAGCTTTGATTAAACTTCAAAAAGAGCACCTCATTGAATTAGAAGATGCTGCTGTAGTCGTAAAAAAAGAAGATGGTAAAGTAAAACTCAAACAAGCAGTTAATTTACCAGCCGCTGGCGCCGTAAGTGGTAGCTTTTGGGGTTTACTCATTGGTACTCTGTTTTGGGCACCTTTAGCAGGTGTAGCTTTAGGCGCCGCTAGTGGAGCTATTTCCGGTGCTTTAACTGATATAGGCGTTGATGACAATTTCATGAAAGAGTTGGGACAAACCTTAACCCCCTCTACATCTGCCTTATTTGTATTAGTGCGTAAAGTTACACCAGACAAAGTACTAGAAGAAATATCTCCCTATGGTGGTAAAGTTTTACGTACTTCCCTCAGCAAAGACCAAGAAACACAGCTACAAGAAGTCCTTAGCAATCGAGGTATTTCCCCCAAAACAATTCAAGAAGCTCAAGCATAAACAAACTATCTATTAGTTAAGTTTTCTGACTCTTGCAAGTAATAACCGAGCAGTCAGATAACCAGCTAACAGGTATAATGTCTACCAAATTAAAAATAAAAATAATTATGAATACCCAAAACTCAGAAAAATCAACAGTTATTTCCCCATCTATTCTTTCTGCTGATTTTAGCCGTTTAGGAGAAGAAATCAAAGCTGTAGATGCAGCCGGGGCTGACTGGATACATGTAGACGTGATGGATGGTCGTTTTGTTCCTAATATAACTATTGGTCCTCTAATTGTTAAAGCAATTCGTCCTCTTACCCAAAAGCCTCTAGATGTTCACCTGATGATTGTTGAACCAGAAAAATATGTAGAAGATTTTGCCCGCGCTGGGGCTGATATTATTTCTGTTCACGCTGAACACAATGCTTCTCCTCACCTTCATCGCACTCTCACTCAAATTCGTGAACTAGGGAAAAAATCAGGAGTGGTACTTAATCCTTCTACACCTCTAGATTTGATTGAGTATGTTCTCGAAGTATCTGACCTCGTCTTGATTATGAGTGTAAACCCTGGTTTTGGTGGTCAAAGCTTTATTCCCAATGTTGTACCCAAAATCCAAAAATTACGCCAAATGTGTACAGAAAAAGGTTTAGATCCCTGGATAGAAGTAGATGGAGGTCTGAAACCTAATAATACTTGGCAGGTTTTAGAAGCTGGCGCTAATGCCATTGTAGCTGGTTCTGCTGTATTTAAAGCACCAGACTACGCTGAAGCTATAGAAGGAATTCGTAATAGTAAGCGTCCTTCTCAAGAATTAGCTAGTGTTTAGCTTATCTATTTATTAATTAATTAGCCTCAACTATTTAGTAACGATAGTTGAGGTTTTTTTTGCATACAGGTGATTATCAAGCACCATACTGGATATCTCTTATACTATCCTGCTAAAATATGAATACATCAAAATTTAATCAAGATATGATCGTTGATAAATACGAACTGAAAATATTAGAGGAGATAAAAGAATTAGTTGCATCGATGTCCGAAGATACTAAAAAACTTCTCACAGAAAAATTAGAAAAAATTGTCCGACAACCTGATGCAAACATAGAAGAACAATCTCTCGCCGATGCCATTTCAGGAAAAACTTATAGTGCTGAGGAAAAAAAAGAACTAGAATTAGTTAACTTGATGAAGTCTTTTTCTCTAAGATCTAAACTATTAGAAAATACTATTAACACGACGCAAGTTGCAAAATTATTAGATTGTAGTTCTAGACAAACTCCTATAGACAGAGTTAAAAACCAAACTTTAATTGCTGTTAAGGATAATGGGCAATGGAAATATCAGTAGATGGCAATTTGACCCTGAAGGTACTGATGGTGTAATTCTAGGGTTACCAAACATAATTAAAACTTTACAAGTATCAAATTTAGCTAAAATTAGTTGGTTGACTAGTCCCAATGCTGTATTTAATAATCATAGTCCTTTAGATATGCTCAAACAGGGAAAGATTGAACCAGTAGTCAATGAAGCAGTGGCGGTAGGATTAACTCAATAATGGTTGCCATCAACTTTCCTCCTCCTGATCCAAAAATCAGTAGATGGAAAAGTTTTTCCCCAGAGCGATCGCTTTATTTGAGCGTGCTGAACCTCAATTGAAAAGTGCCAAAGTTATCACTTTACCATTGAATTCTAATGCCTTGCGTCCTGCACTTGCTGATATTGCGATTGAGAATAGTTTGATATTTTGATAATTCTTACACAATTGATCTTTTTTCGCTATTTAATTATATAATTAATTAAACATTAATGTTGGGTTTCGTGCCTCAACCCAACCTACAAAATCTAGTCTGAATAAGCCTTTAGGGTCAACTCAGATCTTGCACCAAAGCCCAAAAGTTGCTGGTGTAAGGGTAATTTAGAATG